>CAZJIU010000004.1:10599-27476 GCA_964546145.1 uncultured bacterium | reverse complement strand
ATTATTCAAGGATTAAACAGTCATATACCTGAAAAACAATCAGTGGAGGCATACGTCGCAACTGGAGAGGCACTGCAGACGGCAAATCATCTACGGAAGTCGCAGCTGACCGGATCCCAAAACATTGATCAGACCAGCCCTTCACAAAAATCCGAAAGCTTCAATACGATACAGACGAATCCTGATAAAATAGAATCCGATGACTATAATCCCAATCAAAAATCCGGTGAAAATGATCATTACCTCAGGTCAAACAGGATAAGCAATGATAAAGAATCACCTGCTTCGCCCAAAAACGTAACTTGCTCATTCCCCGAAATACAGCCAAACAATTCGGAAATAGAGAGAGACATGACTGATCAGATTGAGAAGAAACATGTGAATCATAATACCGAAATATTCACCAAAAACAGAGAATCTCAACCGGTGTCCACCAAGTTTGAAACGATTCACCAAACAAACCTCAATCGCCCCACTCAAACAGTGTCCGTGAATAAGCTTACCGACACAGCATTAAATCGAAATTTGTTTCCAATCATCAATCACATTAGTGATCTGGTCATTCAATCACTCAAAGCAGGGCGCAACACACTAAACGTCCGCATTGCCACCGATACTCTGGGAGAGATCGAATTCCGGTTTGTCAATAATATTGAGGAGAATCGAGGCACTATTATCGTCAACTCAGAGAAAGCTCAAACATTAATTCAGAAGTGTTTACCCTCTGTTCAGGAAAACTTAAATCAGAAAGCAATTTTCTTTGCTTCGCTTGAGGTGGAGATAGACCCTTCAAATCAACAGCAATTTAGCTCAGATCATCAAGGCAAATCGACGGAGGAGAATTTGAATTTTCAAGATAATCCTCAAACTACTCAAATCAAAACCACCAAAATCCACGACTTCGGCTATAACAGTATCGAAATCGTGGCTTGACATTAGAAAGGAGTAAAATGAATGTTTGAACAAATTTCATCTAGTACTGACTCACAGACACAATCCAGTGCAGACAATCTGGTATCGCAGGCCATCATGGCCAAAGACGATTTCCTCAAATTGATGATTGCCCAGATGAAGAATCAAGACCCGCTGTCACCTATGGAAAGCCAGGAATTTGCAACCCAATTGGCCCAGTTTACGACCGTTGAACAGTTAAAAAATATTGATTCCAATCTTGAGCAAAGTGTGCAGCTGGATCTCATGTTGACTCAGGCTATTAACAACACTTTATCGGTAGCGACCATCGGCAAACAAGCAAAAGGTTATGGAAATTCAGTCCTGATCAATCAGGATGGTGAAGCTCACCTGTCTTTTCGATTGGACAGTTTTGCCAAAGAGGTAACGATCAGCATCAAAGATGAAGCCGGCGCGGTAATTCGAACCCTGCAGCTCTCCAACCTGAGCTCCGGCGACCATACGATACCTTGGGATTTGCAAAACAAAGCCGGTGAAACCATGCCGAAAGGCAACTACGAATTTGAAATCAAGGCCATCGGCGCGGATGACACGGAAGCCACGACACGCGGAATGATGATTGGCGATGTGACTGGTGTCCGCTATGAAAATGGTCAGGCAATCCTGCTGGTAGATAATCAGGAAGTATCTTTCGGCAATGTCCTGGAAATTGGCACAATCAATAAAGAGGAGGATTGAACCATGCGTATTGAAGACATCCAGATAGAGCGAAACGTCTATCCCCTCCATCCTTCTGACAGTCCACCAGTCGTAGGTAATCGAAGCACCGGAATTGAATCAATTGACAAATCGAAATCGCTATTTGCCGATGTCCTGCAGGAAACCATCAGGAATCATAAGGTCCTCAAATTCTCATCTCACGCCCTTGAGCGGATCAATGAGCGCCAAATGCAAATTTCCAGTTTCGATCTCGAAAGACTGGAAAAAGGGGTCAAAAATGTCGAGCAAAAGGGCAGCAAGAGTTCCTTAATCCTGGTGGATGACAACGCCTACATCGTCAGCATCAACAACAAGACAGTTATTACCGCCATGTCAAAGGAGGCATCCCTTGAGAACGTCTTCACAAATATTGACAGTGTGGCAATCATGTAAGTTCAACCCAGTGAGCCGGTCCCCGTTTGGGGAGGCTCCCTATCCGCCGAACGACTGAAGCGGATAAAATGTAAAAGGAGTTTACCATGTTTTCATTTCACATTCCCGTCGCAGCCCTCGAAAAACAGCAATCTCGTCTCGAGTTATTAGGCGAGAATATTGCCAATGTCAACACGCCAGGGTACAAAATCAAACGCATGACCTTCGTCGAAACCCTCGGAACCGTGACCGGCGTAACCCAAACGGAATTCAAGCAAGGAGCCATAACTTACACCGGGAATACCACCGATCTGGCAATCACCGGCTCCAGTTTCTTTGTGATTAAGAAAGGCGAAGAACAGGTCTATACCCGGGCGGGTGCCTTCCGCATTAACAATGAGGGAAAATTAATAAATGTAGATGGCTACGTGGTCCAGGGTTACATGGAAAATATTACCAATACCGGAGCCACACAAGGCACGAAACCCCTGGGTGATATCACCATTGATTCCAATCTGGTAATGGCCGCTCAGGCAACCGAAAATGTCTGGCTTTCCGGCAATCTGAATGCCGGCTTACAATCGGTAGCCGAGGTCTGGACCAGTGGCAGTGCCTACACCCTGAAAGCCAAATTAGTCAGTGACGGCATCACTAATCCCTTGAATATTGAAGCGGATGTAAATGACCAATTTGTCATTCATTTGAATCCGAAATTCACCGAATCCATAACCGAAGAGATTACTCTGTCTGCTGGTAGCTACGACCTAGACTCCCTAATAGATGAAATTAATCACGAAATAGCTAGTAATCAAAATCTGGCGAATCAGGTGGAAGCAGTTAATGATGACGGAAGTCTAAAAATCCGCGCAACCGATGGGCTTTCGGGTACTATTCTAACATTAAATTCTGTCGAAGGTAACAATCTACTGACGGATCTTGGTTTCAGTGATGGTGCCAGCGCCACTTCAGGCGTCGTCGCAACCGAGACAATCCAGCTCAATGATCTGCTGCAAATTTCCACCGATATGGTTGACGGAGACAAGCTTACCGTTAGCGGCAAAACTTGCAGCGGTGAAAGCGTTTCCAGAACATATACTTATAGTGAGGAAAAAAATACTTTAGGCGATTTGGTGGATTTGATCAATGACGGCTGGTCTGGCAGTTCCGTCGCTGAAATCGTCAATGGTAAAATCACTCTAACCGATATTGAACAGGGAGATAGCAGTACTACTATCTCGCTGAATGCCGGAGAAGAAAATACTGGTCAAATCACCGTTCCCAGCTTCGTTAATGAGACCGCCGGTTTTACCGGCCGTGTGACCTCCTCTGTAGTAGTCTACGATAGTCTCGGAAAAAGCCATAATCTGACAACTGATTTTGTCAAAACCGAAGATGAAGGTACCTGGGCTTGGACTATCGCCGGAACCGGCAAGGAAGAGGTTATTCGCGGCGGAAGTGGGCGCGCGGTTTTTGATGCCAGCGGCAACTTCCTCTCCTTCGTTTACGATGGCGGTGTTGATGCAGTCACCCTGGATCCCCAAAATGGTTCGAATGAGTTAATCATCCGGGTACACGGTGAAGCCTGCGACGGTTTTACCGGTCTCACTCAATTTGACTCTGTTTCAACCATGCACGGTCGCGATCAGGACGGTCGGAAATCAGAACCGCTAAATAGCTTCCATGTCGAATCGGATGGTTCGATCATTGGTTCTTTTGGAACTGGTGAGGAATTAAAACTAGCCCAGATTGCTCTGGCTCAATTTAAAGATCCGGTAGGTCTGGAAAAAATTGGCGGTAGCAACTACGTGGCAACTGACGAAAGCGGTATGGCTCATATTGGTACACCCGAGAGTCAAAAATCAGCGATTGAACCCAGTTCATTGGAACTGTCAAATGTAGACCTGGCCGATCAATTTACGAAGATGATCGAAGCTCAGCGGGCATATCAGGCAGCTTCTAAAGTAATTAGTACCTTTGAAGAAATTTTCGAACAGACCGCTCAATTGAAAAGGTAAATAGTGTTTGAGTTCGCTTGAAAGAAAATAGGACGATGTTTGCCGGCTAATCGGCCGGCAAACACTGTCCTGGTTAGAAATTAAAAAGGGATGCTCATTTGGAATATTCGGGATTAATTAACTCTAAATAAGAAATCGAAAATGGATTTAGCCACCATTTTAGGAATTGCTTCGGGACTGATATTAATCGGTTATACTGTTATTTCCGGTGGCAATGCTAACATCTTCATCCACGTGCCGTCCATGATGATCGTCTTCGGCGGAGCCTGGGCTGCCACGCTGGTGAACTTTACCATGTCGGAAGTAATCGGCGTCATGCATGTCGTTCGCAACGCCTTCCGCAGCTCCTCTCAAGAAGAAATCACTTTAATTAAACAGTTTATTGATCTGGCTAAAGTTACCCGCAAGGATGGAATTCTGGCAATAGACCGGGAGTTAAAGAAAGTAGATGATCAGTTCATGCGAACCGGTCTAGAAATGGCGGTGGATGGAACCGAACCGGAGACAATCCAGGCAGTTATGGAAACCGAACTATCCTATATCAAAGAACGTCATAAAAGGGGTCAGATGATTTTTCAGTCACTGGGTACCTATGCCCCGGCTTTCGGGATGATTGGAACCTTAATCGGTCTAATTACAATGTTAAAAAATCTCGATGATCCCTCTTCTATCGGAGACGGTATGGCAGTGGCATTGATTACCACCTTCTACGGCTCGCTGTTGGCCAACCTGGTCTTCCTGCCCATCGCCGGTAAATTAAAAAACCGTTCTGCCCAGGAGATCGGAACCAAGGAGCTCATCATCGAGGGTGTGTTGTCTATTCAGCTGGGAGAGCATCCCCGCAATATCCGCAGAAAACTGTTGAATTTTATTCCGCCGAAAATGCGTCCCAATGACGAAAAAGAAGGTTAACACAGATGAGAAAGAAAAAAGAATTCGAAGAGAATGATGAACCATCCGCACCATTCTGGATGCTGACCTATGCGGATATGGTAACTTTACTGCTGACTTTCTTCGTTTTACTTATATCATTTTCGAATATGGACGAGGCGAAATTCGAACAGGCGGCTCACTCTTTGAAAGGAGCCTTAGGAATTTTAAAACAATATCCTTCCCCGCGGAATAAGCTGGGACTATATCTGGAAAACCAGGAGATGCAACAGCGCCAGGAAATTATTGACAACGTGACCGAGCTGCAGCGCAAAGCCAAAGAGATGCAAATGGCCGAAGATATTAATATCCAGGTCACTGACAATGGCTTATTGATCCAGCTCGGTGATAAAATTCTCTTCGATGTCGGAAATGCCCAATTAAAATCGAGTGCCTGTCCGTTGTTAGACATCGTGGGAAAGACAATTCGCAAACATGCGAGAATGGTATTGGTCAGCGGACATACCGACAATATTCCAATCAAAACGCCCCAATACCCATCTAACTGGGAATTATCTTCAGCCCGGGCAATCAGTGTTGTCAAATATCTGATCGATTATGATGAAGTTCCCCCAGAATTGCTGGCTGCTACAGCATTCTCCGAATATAAACCAATCGTGCCTAACACGACGCCGGAAAATCAGCGCAAAAACCGGCGGGTTGAATTTCTTGTCACCTGGAAATAATCCAACTCAAAGATTCTCATCGTCAAATAGCAATCCTTTTCAAACGGCAATTTAGGAAAGCAGCAGGAAAATATTTCCCCTCCTGCAGAATAGTGAAACCAGGACTAATTGAAACTTAAGAAATGTTCAATTCTCCCAAGCTTTCACCCGATTTTTTTTCTCACGACGGAGTCCTGGCCAATTTTAAGGCAGACCGGAATGAGATTATATTCTTCATCCGGTCGCCAAAGATAGCCAAAACTGTCGAAAAAATTTCCGGTGCCGTGGCATGAATTTTGAGAATTCCGCCTTTGTCTATGAAAATAACATAGGATGAATTATTAATGGAATCTGACAAAATTGACGAAACCCACAAGAATTCCGGTCAGCCTGAAGGAGCCCATCAGCCGCCCCCTAAAGAACATTCCTCGAAAGGTCTGCGAATCGTTCTAAGAATCCTGCTCATTACCTTCCTGGTCGCTTTATTGGTCGGTGGCTCTTTCCTTATCGCTCAGAAAGTTCTTCTTCCCCGGTATCAGAATTATCAGATTAAAAAAGAACTGACAACGGCCCCAAAGCCGGTCAAAAAAAAGCCCAAAGCCCAGCCCGGAATTATCTATCCGATTGCCGATCTGACCGTAAACACCTACGGCTCGCTGGGACGACGCTTCCTGGTGGCTGAATACGCCCTGGAGACCTCAGATAAAGAGGTAATTGACGAGTTGAAAAATCGCGAACCCCAGATCCGTGATATGCTGATAAAATATTTGCGGAATTTCAGTGCCGAAGATATTCTGAATATGAATTTTCAAGAAAATTCCCGCAAAGAGCTGATCAAATTGATCAATAGCTGCTTAACCAGCGGAACGCTTGACAGTCTCTATTACACGACCTTGGTTGTTCAATAAATGTAACCAGAAACGCAATCTTATGGCAAAAGTATTATCCCAGGAAGAAATTGATGCTTTATTAACTAGCATACCCACTGGTGGAGAAGCTGATCAAGAGAGCGAATCCAAACAGCAGAAGATTACGCTTTACGATTTCAAACATCCTAACCTGATCTCCAAAGAGCAAATGCGGCTGCTGGAAAATATCCATGAAGGAATGGTTCGCAATCTGGGAGTTTTTCTTTCGGCTCAACTGCGCATGATCGTGGATATTAGCCTTATGACAATTGACCAAATCATGTACTCGGAATATGTTATGTCAATCTCTTCACCGGCAGCTACCTATGTGGGTACGATCAGTGATCCTCACTCCCAGTTCGTCCTCGATTTAAGTCCCCAGTTGGTCGTCTTCATCGTCGAGAGGTTATTTGGTGGTCAGGGCTCCTTTGGGCAAATAAACCGCTCCATTTCTATCATCGAGCGCAAGATCATGAAACGGGTAGTAAACCGGATTGCAGTTGAGATATCCAAAAACTGGAACAGCCTCAAGGAGTTCGATTGCGACTTTGTTCGGTTCGAAAGCAATCCCGAATTCGTCCAGATTGTGCCGGCTTCGGAACCAGTTATCGTAGTTTCAATGGAAGTCAAAATTCGCGGGGTCAGTTCCTTGTTGAATTTTTGCTATCCCTACATTTGGGTTTCCAGCATTATCTCCACCCCGGAAGTTCAGGACCGTATCCTTTTCGGAGCAAAGCAGACCTCGACCGACGAAATCAATGCGGTATCAGACAGCCTGTCCTCCACTAAAGTCTGTGTAAAAAGCCTGCTGGGTTCCAACTGGCTACGAGTAAGCGAAATTATCAATTTAAAAATCGGGGATGTAATTCCGCTGAATACCCGAATTTCGAGAAGTATCCCGATTTATATTCAAAATAAATACACCTACAACGGTACCGTCGGTAACCGTAATAGAAATTATGCCGTACGAATCGAATCAATAGCAAAAGGAGATAAACATGACCCCAACTGAAATATTAATGACTGGATTCGAACAGGGCTTTCCCCATCTTCTGCCCACTCTAAGCAAAGTAATAAATAATATCTTGAACCGGGAAATAGATATTACCTATACCGCTGATAAAGATCATAGCTTGAAGTCCTTTTATCAAGATGGAGAATCGGTCCCGTTATATCTGCATTTTTCTTCCGGTGAGGAGTCGCTGTATCAGTATAGCTTTGCTTTCGACTCAAATTTCATTTCTACCTGTTGCGGCTGGGTAAGTGGCGCGGAGCTCGAGGACAACCTTTCAACAGAGACGCTGAAGCAGTTCAAGCTAACCGTCGAGCAGCTTGTCGAGCAGGTTCGGAATGATCAAAAAGATTTATCGCTTGGCGATGTAGCTTTCTCCCCGACTAGCTTACCCGATGGCATTACGTTAAACGACCTACCCGACAGTGGACTAATTGTTCATTATACCCTAACCAGCGACGGCGCCAGCATATCCTGTGGCTGTGCCTTATGGAAAGCCGAACTTGCGGCAGCGCCACTCCCATCGGATCAAATGAGTGTTCACCCAGTAGAGTTTGAATCATTCACAACCGGCGAGCAGGCCAGCTCTCACCCCCAGTCACTGGAAATGTTAATGGATGTCGAACTGGAAATCTATGTCGAACTGGGACGAAAGTTCATGCTGATTAAGGACATTTTAAAATTAGGGAAGGGCTCAGTCGTCGAATTGGATAAGGCCGCTGGTGAACCGCTGGGTATCTTTGTCAATGGGCGTAAATTCGCCGAAGGTGAAGTCGTCGTAGTTGACGATCATTTTGGAATTCGAATTACCCAATTACTTGACCAGAAAGATAGAATCAAGAGTATAAAGAAATGACTAGCATGTTCACCCAAACCGATCAGAAACGAGGCTCGCTCGGAGTCGCCCTCATCTTTATCCTGATTGCCATTATCGGAATGATATTGATCTATACCAAGCCTGACCATAAGAAAAGTGAATCAGCACCTATGCCAGAGGTCGAATCCGGGCAGCTCCAAAAGAGCTATCCGAAACCGGCCTTAGGCAGTTATCTGATCCGGACTGTCGTGGTCACTGGAGCGATAATTGTTTTAATCATCATTGGAGCCAAGGTGTACCGCAGACGCCTCAAGAACGATTTACCCTTTCGATTTCAATTAAAAGTAGTTGGCCGGAAATATCTGAGTCCAAAGCAATATTTGGCGGTAATCAAGACCGGTCAACGTCATCTGCTCCTAGGCGTAACTGACAATTCAATTCAACTACTAACCGAGCTTAACGATGAGGAATTAATTTCCGATAGGGATGAAACCGGACCACAACACCCTTTCAATCGTGTAATTCAGCAATTCAAAAAAAGCGGCAGCGAAAATGAGCAAAGGACCGCTCCCTCTCCATGAAAAAACTTCCCACAGCACTGCTTGTCTTAATTACAATTCTGTTGCTGATACCAAGTATCTCCTCAGCCCAGACGCCTTTCCCCAAAATTTCCGTCTCAGTCGAAGAAGCCAATACACCCCAAGAGGTCGCTCAATCAATTCAGATTGTTATCCTTTTGACTATCCTGGCGCTGGCACCATCTATTCTGATCATGGTAACCTCCTTTTCCCGGATCGCAATTGTCTTCCATTTCTTACGATCGGCGCTGTCAACTCAAACAGTTCCATCCAATCAGATTCTTGTCAGCCTGGCGCTCTTTTTGACCTTCTTTATCATGCGACCGGTCTTCAACGAGATCAACACCAATGCCATTCAGCCTTATCTTAATGCAGAAATATCCCAGCAAGTTGCCCTCCAAGAGACCGTCAAACCTATTAAAACCTTCATGCTGAAACATGTTGGTGAAAAAGAGTTAGAACTTTTTATCAATATCAGCGGTGTCGCAAAGCCGCAAGCTCCCGACGAACTAAAATTGTCAACCATCATTCCCGCCTTTATTATCAGTGAGATTAAAATCGCCTTTCAAATCGGCTTTCTAATCTACCTGCCGATGCTCCTGATTGACCTGATTATCGCAAGCATTTTACTTTCAATGGGCATGATGATGCTGCCGCCTGTAATGATTTCCCTGCCTTTCAAACTCCTGCTTTTCGTTCTGGTTGACGGCTGGTATTTGATTGTCGAATCGCTCGTGAAAGGATTCTTATAATGATTACTCCGGATTATGTTCTATTTCTGGGTCGTAAGACTCTCTGGACTGCTATTTATATTCTATTACCAATTTTAGGGAGCGGACTGATTGTCGGTATGCTGGTTGCCATTTTTCAGGCTATTACCCAGATTCACGAGATGACTCTGACGTTTATTCCCAAGATGGCAATCGTGGCATTAGTGATTCTGTTCTTTATGCCCTGGTTTCTGGATGTACTCTTGACTTATACCTACGAAATTTTTACTCAGATTACTTTGATTAACCATTAACTATGTTTGAAATAATTGACCAATTTGCATTAAAAGTTCCTGTCTTTCTGCTGGCATTCTTTCGCATTGCCGCCATTATCATGGTCATGCCGATTTTCGGCTATATTACCGTTGCCGGGCGGATTCGGCTGGTCTTGGCTTTTTCGCTGACGATATTTGTCCTGCCGTTGATTAGCGAGATAAACTTAGCACCCCCCTCGACCCTGGCGATGGTTTTACTGATTAGCCGGGAGGTATTAATCGGTCTGATTATCGGTTTTGGAGCCCGTTTGATCTTCGAGGGGCTGAATATGGCCGGTAATTTTGTAGGGTATCAAATGGGATTAACCATCGCCACCGTGATTGATCCGACCAGTCAGGAGGAGGCTCCGATTATCGGCCAGTTCTGGTTCCTCCTCAGTATGATCTATTTTTTCGCCATTGACGGTCATCATTTTTTTATTCAGGTCCTGACCGGCCAGTTTCGCTTAATTCCTTTGACTGCGGGACAATTCAATCCGGCAATAGGTCGGCATCTGATCCAGGGCGGTTCCCAGATATTCGTAACCGCAGTAAAGTTGGCGGCTCCCGTTCTGGTGCTCTTACTGGTCGTGGATACCGCACTGGCACTGGTGGCCAGAGTTATGCCGCAGATTAATATTTTCATCGTTGCCCTGCCCTTAAAAATCGGGGTAGGGATATTTGCCATTATTTCATCATTAAGCATATTCCAGCTATTATTTGGTGTTTTTTACAACAATTTAACCGATTATCTGAAAACCATAATTAGCATGTTCCACGGAATTTGACAATGGCCGAATATTCAGCCGAAGACAAAACCGAAAAAGCAACCGAGCACAAACGCCAGCGGGCGCGGGAAGAGGGTAGTGTCGCCCGCAGTATGGATCTGAATTCCGTGGCCGTCCTATTTGCTGGGGTAATAGCCCTCCAATTTATTTCCGGAATCATGCTTATTAAAATTGCCGGAATATTCCATTATGTATATCAAAATATAACAAAAATTTCAATAACTCCCTTGAGCCTGCCGCGCCAGGTAATGGGAATTCTCCAACTCATGATCCCGATCTTAGCACCGGTGTTGCTCCTGGTAATGGCAGCCGGATTAGGAATTAATTTTGTACAATCCGGGATAGTCATATCGGCCAAATCACTTACTCCACGCCTGAACAAGATCAGTCCACTAAAGGGCATAAAAAACCTATTTTCATCTCGCTCACTCGTCGAACTGGCCAAGGGAATCTTGAAAATGATCCTGGTAGGCTGGATCGGATATGCAATTATTAAAAAAAATTTACAGGATTTCTGGCTATTGTCCGGCATGGAGATGGGTGAGATTGTCAGTTTCATGGGCCGGATAATGCTTGAGATTTATCTTAAAATAGGAGTCCTGCTGATTGTCCTGGCAGTCGCCGATTATATGTATCAAAAATGGAATTATGAAAAGAATTTGCGAATGACCAAGCAGGAAGTGAAAGATGAGACCAAACAGTACGAAAATCCCGAAATAAAGGGGCGGATTCGCTCGGTTCAGAGGCAGATGGCTCGCAGGCGGATGATGGCTGCGGTGCCCAAAGCCACCGTCGTCGTCACAAATCCAACCTTTATCGCCGTTGCACTGCGCTATTCAATGCAGGATAAGTACAGCGCCCCGGTAGTCATCGCCAAAGGAATCCGTAAGATTGCCGAACGAATCAGGGAGATTGCGCAGCAGAATGATGTCCCGATCATTGAAAACAAACCCCTGGCCCGGAGTCTTTACGATACAATGGAGGTCGGCCAGGAAATTCCGGAAGTTCTCTATCATGCCGTCGCAGAAATTCTGGCTCAGGTTTTTAAAATGAAACAACAGGTAGCCTAGTCTGGTGATAATTCATGGCTGAAACAGTCGCATTGAAAAAGGGTATAAATATCATGCAGTCCAGTAATATTCTGCTGGCTATAATGGTCATATTAATCCTAAGCGTGATGATCCTACCTTTGCCAACCTTTTTGATGGATGTCCTGTTAGTTATGAATATCACTGGCGCGTTGGTGATCTTGTTTGTTTCACTATATATTAGCCGACCGCTGGAATTTTCGGTATTTCCGGGTTTGTTATTGATTATTACCCTGTTTCGCCTGTCTCTAAATGTCGCTACTACCCGTCTGATCCTCAGCCGGGGTTACGCTGGCGAACTTATTGCAAGCTTCGGCGGTTTTGTGGTGCAGGGAAATTATATCGTTGGGGCAGTCATTTTCCTGATCCTGATTATCATCAATTTTGTGGTCATTACTAAAGGTGCCACACGTATCGCGGAGGTTTCGGCACGCTTCACTCTGGATGCCATGCCAGGTAAACAGATGGCGATTGACGCCGATTTGAATGCCGGCTTAATTGACGACACCGAAGCCCGTCAGCGGCGCGACAATATTGCCCGTGAAGCCGATTTTTACGGAGCAATGGATGGTGCTTCCAAATTCGTCCGCGGCGATGCAATTGCCGGCCTGCTGATTACCTCAGTTAATATCATCGGCGGATTGGCAATCGGGGTCTTACAGCATCACCTGCCAATTGGCGAGGCTGCCTCCGTTTATACCCTTTTGACCATTGGTGACGGACTCGTGGCTCAGATTCCGGCGCTCGTAATTTCAACCGCCTCCGGAATAATCATTTCGCGCGCCGCCTCAGGCTCCAGCTTCGGTCTGGAAATCGCCACTCAAGTTGTCAGTCAACCAAAAGCGATGTTCGTTACGGCGGGCGTTCTGGGACTTCTAAGCATTATTCCCGGGCTGCCCTTCTTCCCTTTCATCCTTATGGCAGGAATCATCTGGTTCATCGGTTTTACTTCTCAAAAAAACCAGAAAATTATGACCGGTAAATCCCAGGAAGAGGCTCAAAAAGATAAAGAAACCAAGATTGAGGAAAAGATTGAGAATTATCTCCATCCCGATCCTTTCGAAATCGAAATCGGTTATGGTTTGATCCCCCTGGTAGATTCCACTCATAACGGTAATCTACTCGATCGGATTACTACCATTCGCAAGAGTCTGGCGATTGAGTTAGGCATCGTCGTACCGCCGATTCGCATCCGGGATAACATCCAACTAAATTCCAACGAGTACGTCTTTAAAATTTACGGTATAATTGTCGCTCACGGCAATGTGCAAAGCGAGCAATATCTTGTCATTAACCCTGATGACCGTGTCAAGCTCAGCGGCACTACAACCACCGAACCCACTTTTAACCTGCCGGCAATCTGGATTTCCAAAAAAGAAAAAGAGAAGGCTGAGGTTGCCGGTTATACAGTCGTAGAACCACCAGCAATCATCGCCACCCATCTGATGGAAACCTTAAAAGCCAATGCCCATAAACTGATTGATCGCCAAGAGACCAAACGGATGCTGGATCATCTCAAGGAAACCCGACCGGCCATCGTGGAAAGTCTTGTCCCCGAAGTCGTCTCATTGGGCACCATCAACCAGGTTTTGAAAAATCTTCTGCGAGAAAAAATTCCCATCCGGAATTTGGTCCTAATCCTTGAAACGATTTCCGATTATGCCGTCTTTTCCAAAGATGCCGATGTTCTGACAGAATATGTACGAGCGTCACTGGCAGAAACTATCACCGATTACTTTAAACAGGATAACAATATCATCAACATTGCTACCCTGGAACCACGAGTCGAAGATAAGATTATGGAGACCGTTAAAAATGGCAACGGCCGCTCTAAAAATTTAGGATTCTCGCCGGTCCAGGTAAACGAGCTGCTGGAATCCGTCCAAGATAAGGTAGAGAAAATGGTATCCCAGGGTACCCCACCGGTTTTGCTTACCTCACCCCAAATACGCCGAGTAGTTCGAAATTTCATCGAACCCGTTCTACCCAACCTGGCAGTTTTATCCTATTCTGAATTAACACCCGAAACCAATTTAAAATCAGTAGGAGCAGTCAAGTATCCTCATGAAGCATAAACAATTTTACGGCAGCAATCTACAGGAGGCGATGCAACGGGCCATTCACAAAATGGGCAACGAGGTCGTACTCCTGGAATCGAAATGCATCAAAGTTGGAGGCAATCAAGCACCGGATGACCGGCTGATTCAAATCACTGTCGGCTTACCCGGCGAGTCCGGTCCGGCAGCTGAAAATTCCTTAACTAGAAGTGGTAATCGGACTTACAATAATATCCAGACCTCATATGCATCGAATTACCTTTTCACGCGCTCTGCTCAAGGCGCCGCTGGATTGCCTCATTTTAATAATATCAATTACGCTTCCAACGAAGTGCCGGACCTGGGGGAAATCCCGATTCCCTTCCGGACTGTATGCCGGCACCTCATAAACAGTGGAATCTTACTCAAAGATTTAACCGACTTTGTCCAGCAAATTCTCACGCACTCACCGCTTAACCGAAAGTTAAGTGAAAAAGAAGCCTTGAGTGCAATCAAGCAGGAAATTGTGACATTGATTGAATCCACATCAGCTGCCCGCAGAAATAAAAATCAGAGGATAATAGCCTTAGTTGGTCCAACCGGTGTTGGCAAGACAACCACAATCATGAAATTAGCCATTAATCCGCTACTCAATGTTGGGAAAAAGATTGCGATTATCTCCACCGATCGTTACCGGATTGCTGCTACCGAAAACCTGAAAATCTTTTCCCAGATTACCAATATCCCTTTCTGCGAAATTCGTAATAGCGCTAAACTCTCACCCACGATTAAGCGACTTCGAGAATATGATTTAATCCTGATTGATACTCCGGGGAGAAGCCCCTTTTTCCCCAACCATTTCAACGAACTAAAAACCATGCTGACGACTGACCAGCCAATTGATATCCGCCTGGTGTTGAGTGCCACGGCCGACATGGACGACATATTCCTGTCAACCGGTCTGCTAAGCTTACTCGAACCAGCCGGATTAATCATTACCAAGCTAGACGAAACTGCCCGACCGGGCAAGCTAATCTCCATTTTGAAAGGAACCGAAATCCCCATTGACTATTTCTGTGACGGCCAAAATGTGACTGATAACCTTCATCTAGCAAACGGTGAAACAATCTGGGAGCAAATTGAAAAAGTACTATAATCGGATAAATGTGTTATGATTGAAAATGCCCAGCCTCTGACTTCCCTGTCTACCCCGCGAGAAGAAAAAAAACTGCCAGACATCATTGCCATAACTGGCGGCAAGGAGGGTATTGGCAAGACCTTTCTGAGTATCAATCTGGCATTTTTTCTGCGCCAATACCAACCAAAAGTACTTTTACTGGACGCTGATCCACGTCCCGGTAATATTGAGCAATTGCTTCACCTACACCCACCCTTTAGTCTAATAGAGGCAATCAACGAGAACCTTGATTTGCAAAAGATCATGCTTAAAGCGCCAGGTGACATTAAGGTTTTATCATCCCATTCAACTGGCCGGGAAATGCTAGAACCGGATGACCAGTTTCTTAAAAAACTCCACTTTGCATTCTCCCGGTATGAACGTGAGTACAACACAATTATTGTTGATGCCGGGACCGGTGATTCCCGGAACGTTCTTGCCCACACTCTGAGCGCCAATAAAATTATTATTATAGTAACCTCAGACCCCGGCTCTATTACGGAAGCCTATAGCCTGATCAAGATCATATCCGGAATAGAGCCAACCCGGTCACTGATTTTGATCCCCAATATGATGGCAAGCAAGGACGAAGGGAGATTACTTTATAACAAATTGAAACTGATGGTCGCAAAATTTTTAAACGTAGAATTGATTTTGGGTGGAACCATATCCCAGTATCAACAGGCCACAGAATCCATGCAAAAATTACCTGCATTACTACTGAATAATCCCGATCCGGAGCTTGCTGCTGAGATGCAAACCGTGGCCCGGCGCTTAATGAATCTTCCAGTTGGTCCAGCAAAGAATTCCCCGGACTATTTCAACCGGGTAATTACAAACCGAAAAATAATACCGCAGGTACAATATGAATAAAATCGTATATCTCCTCGCTTTGGCAACCGCCATGATTACCTTTGTGCTTTGCACCATCCAGGGCATATCTGTAGTAACGACACTATTCAGAATGGCGATCGTTTATATTGGCGTTATTTTCATCTTTTTTATCGCGGCTAATCTATTACGCTGGAGCATGATCTTAGCACCAAAGAATAAAGAGCAAAAGGATAACGGATGATTAAACAGGAGTCTTATTCGAATTTCGATACCGAGGAAATTGTCAGGACCTACACCGCAACCCCCAATCCAGAGACGAAGGAGAAGGCTATCAAAGCCAATTTGCCTTTGGTCAAACATATCGTCGGGCGATTAAATATTCCCGAACAGGGAGTGCTGCGAAAGGAGGATTTGTATCAATATGGAATCATCGGCCTAATTGATGCACTCGACCGTTATAAGGAGGAGTACGGCGTTAAGTTTAAAACCTTTGCCTATCGCCGGATTTTTGGCGAAATCATGGATGCTGTACGCAAACTGGGCATTCTGAACCGCGAACAGATGAAATGTGTCAACAAGATTCTCAATGCAATTGACGATCTCCGCAACCAGTTTGGCCGCGAGCCGACGGTTCATGAGGTCTGTCAGTACGCTGATATAACACCGGAGGAATATTACACCGCCGAGCAGCTAAATAATCTCAGTTTTACCCTGTCTCTCAATGATCGGGTTTATGAAAACACAGACGGCACAGTTTTGCGCCAGGATCTGATTGCCGATGAGAATCAGGATTCTCCCGAGCAATTGTTCGAGCGTCAAGAATTAAAAAACCAGCTGAAGGCACTCATCAAACGCCTGCCTGAGAAACAACGATTAGTTTTGGCCCTCTATTATTATGAGGAATTGACTCTCATGGATATCGGCCAGGTTTTAGGATTAAGTGAATCACGGGTTTCACAAAT
>CAZJIU010000004.1:0-10499 GCA_964546145.1 uncultured bacterium | reverse complement strand
GAAATTCGCAAACCACAGATTCGATCTGATCCGCAAGCCGGAGCTTTTGAAATCATTCTACCCGATTTCAATTCAGCCAGATATTTCGGATTACGTCGCATTGTCGAGAAGGGAGTTCACCCAATCAAAATCAATGTCAATTCAACCGGAAACGAATACCTGGCAATAATCGGCAAGACCCTGCCGTACTATGCAATCGAGGTCTCCTACACCTTTAATCAGGACGCCTACGTGTTTGACATCTTCTGGGAAAAACAGCCGGAATCGGCTTCCTTTGAATATAGTGCTCCCGGCGCCATCAGCGATAATCAAAATGTCACTCCCCCCGAGTATCAAGCTTTCTCCCTTAGGAAATATCCCTGGATCTTTTATAAACACACCGTCAATCAGGCACTCCTAATCGCAGGTGCCGTTTTTGCCGGCTTGATCATTTTATTCGTCATCCTAAAATTAAACCGCTCCTCATCAATAAGAGCTTACCCGATAAAAGAAAAAGATCTCAAAATCATTAAAGATTCAGTCCAGGTCAACAATCCGGCAAGTGAAATGCCTCAATTCAACGAAGCGGTTATCCGTAGTCTCTCCGAGAAGCGCGGTATTAGCTACGACGAGGCGGCCCTTTTAATCCTTAACGCCGAGAAAAGTAAATAATATGCCCGCAGATCCGAATCAAAGTATTATTTTGAGTGCCGTTCCCAATCTGAATGAGCTATTAAAACAACTCCAGGTTGGGATGCAAATCCAGGGGCGAATCATCCGCAACTTTGATAATGGTACCTTTCTGTTGAGAATCCGCAACTACAATATCCTATCCCAATCCAATCAACCCTGTCTAACTGGCAGCACGCAAGAACTCTTGGTACGCCAAGTGGAACCACACCTGGTACTGGAGGTAATTAACAAATCTCCTCTTTGGATCAAAAACGATAAGCATTATATCGAACTGATTGTCTAAAACAGGTAGGAAAAATCAATGAGCTATTACTCCAAGAATAAATTACCAGACCAGACCCGAGAATTCTCAATTAAACTCAAAATGGAATTACAATGATTGATACCCGTTTCCTAAGTGAAATAGCCGGCATTCTTCAAAAAAGTCTGAACACTCGCGGAACCTATCAGGCGGTTTTCGACCTACTGGAAACCACTCTGCCTTTTGAATCGGCCACCCTTTTTCTTTACAATAAAGCTAAAGACCGAATGGAAAAAACCTTTCATAAAGGTGCTTTTACCGTTGACCTAATCGGAGAAATAGCATTTGAGCGAGGGCACGGAATATCCAGCTGGATATCACATCGTAAGGATCCGCTGGTTCTGCCGTCGCTCACCAAATCACGCCCCGGGAGAGAGGCAAAGTTCAACTCTTTTCTCTCCCTGCCGCTGTGGGCGAGCGGCAGCCTGATCGGTGTTTTAAATCTGGGCCATAGTGAAGCTAACTTTTTTAAATTAAAAGAGTTGGAAGGCTATAAGCTCATCGGAATCCAAATCTCGGAAGTATTCCACACCCTCTTATTGCAACAGCAACTGGATCAGAAAAACAAGGCGCTGCTCCAAACAATTGAACAACTCAAAGTGGCTCAGCAGGAACTGGTAGAAAAAGAGCGACTGGCGGCTATTGGCGAAATCATCGTCACCGTGAATCACGAAATCAACAATCCCCTCACCTCAATCGTTGGACTGGCCGAGATAATTAAACTAGGTTGTTCAACAATGAGCACCGAAAAAATAAGAGAAGCTCTCCAGGGAATTCTGAAAGAAGCCTACCGGATTCAGCGAGTCACTCAGCGGCTCAGAGAGCTGGATTCGAGCGAATCGCAGGTTTACTTCGGCGACCAGCGAATGATTAAATTAAAAGCCTGATATCAACTGGATTTATATAATATTTCTTTTCGACAGATTAATGCAGCTGCTTCGTCAGCGAATTAACTGTGCGTTTATAATATTCTTCCCATTGCGGATTTTCCGCTGCTTCCAGCAGCACATTGGCTTCATCCAGAGCCTTCATGCTCTCCTTATACCGGCTTAAATTGGCATAGCTTACCGATAATTCTATCAGTGCCCGAAAATAATGGTCCAGATTGTAAGAATTAAGCGGCAATTTCAGGATATACATAGCATAATAAATGGCGATACTCTCTTTTTGCCAAGGCAATGCGGTTTCCGCAGCTTGTTGATCTACGCAAAAATAGCGACCCACCAGGCGTTTTATCTCTGCTTCTGTCGTCAAAGGATAGTTACTTATTTGTTGGTTAAATTCGTTCAGAATCCGCTGAAGATCTTTGACTTCTCCGGCAAAGATATTAAACAGCTCGGCACGCCTGGCGACGGCCTGCTTCCACCCGCTCAGGATTTGTTCAGCCTGCTGATAATACTTGCTCTGCCGACTGATATTTTTTAGTATCCGGTTGGCTTCCGCAATATTTTTATCCTGGTCGTCAAAAAGCCCCTGTGCAAAAGCGTAAAGACATTGGGCATAATTCAAAGCCAATCGTTCATCACTGGAATGCCGTTGGTAAAGGGCCCCCAACAGCTCACTCGCAAGAACATATTGACGAATTGATTGTTCATAGGATTTCGCCTTACGATATTGCTCAGCTATGTTAAAGGCGTTAATCGCTATGCTAATAGAATCCGGGTAGAAGGGCTTCCATCCAGCTGCCTGACTGCCAATATCGCCAAACAAAATCTGATGCACCCATCCTCGTTTCCTCGCAGGCGTTATGACTTCATACCAATCCATGTACTGCCGCAGCGTATATACTGGCGTATCGGGACTAAGTAGCTGTAAAACCTGATAATTTAGCGAAGGACCAAGCCTGAGATTCCCGGATTTCGCAATCAGCTGGCGGGGAACCGGATGAATCGATAAAAACAGCGGTTTGACGACGATATCATGAACAAATCCAACTAATTCCGGCTCGCAATAGACCAGATTCCAATCACCTTCTTTGGATAACAGAATCAGTTGCTGTCCCTCATCAAGCTTGGCAAGAACTTCGGAATCCAGATCGGGGGCAGCTCGCAAATTACCCCTCTCGGCAACAATTAGAACCGAGGTGGGATTTTCCAATTTACCCCACTCTTCGACCAACTTCCGATTTACCCAACCTACCGCCGCAGAATCAAATCCGACCTGGAACCAATCACCAGAATCGGCAAGTCGAATCAGACCGGAATTCTGCTCAATGCTGGCAACAACCGGAAACTCTACTCCCGGTCCAAGCCGGAGGTTACCCGGATTCAAGACCCTTAAAACCGTCCAGCTCTTAGCCTCAGGCAGGCGATCGACATACTCAGAATGCAGCCAGCCTACTGTCCGGGTATCCAGGCGGACCTTCAGCCAATCATCTAATTCGCCGAGAATCGGCAGCCGCGTCTGTGATTCAACCAGCCCTAAAATAGCATACTGGGTACCTGGTCCCTCTCGAAGATTGACTCTGCTTATAGTTATCAATTCGGCAGATCGCGCAGTTGTGAAAAACAGTAAAAGGAGAAGCAAACCTTGCTTTTTCAAGCCAATCCACATACTGCAATTGTCGGCTTTGTGATTCATGCTAAATTTTATCATAACTGAACCGTATATCCAAAATTTTTTTTTATAGGCGACCCTGAGGTTTTAAAAATCTGAGTTACAACAACGGGGGAAAATTTGTTCAGGGAGCTGTAATTCCTTCCTATCGGAGATTTCTAAGTAGTCGAAGAGTAAGCAAATAACTCCCCTAATCAATCCTATTTCTCGACGAGCGATAGCCCTACTGCCGTCGAAAGGTTAATTAACTTACATACTGGCAGTATTCTTGCCGTAAGCGGGAGGTGTTATAGTCTCAGGAGAGTTGATGAATATCCAATTGAATGAATTAAAATCGGTCTTGAACGCCCAGTTACGAAAAAATGATGTGATTGCCAATAATCTCGCCAATATGAACTCGACCGGATTCAAAAGGGATGTCATGTTCTTCGATATCATCCGGCAAAAAACCGGGAATGCCACCCAATTGAATCTTGAAACCGATTTCAGTCAGGGACCGATTGAGCAGACAGATAATCCGCTTGATCTGGCAATTTCCGGAAAAGGTTTTTTCGTCATCGAGGGTGAACGGGAGCAAGCGATTACCCGTAACGGCCACTTTTCGGTTGATTCCGAAGGCTATCTGATCACCTCATCCAAAAACTATCTATTGGGCGAGGGCGGTCGGATAAATTTATCGCTTAACGGTCAGGATGTCCGGAACATCCAAATTAACAATGAAGGCGAAATATACGCCGACGATCAGTACCTGGATCGGCTGCGGATCGTTGATCTTGAGAATTACAACTCTCTTAAGAAAATCCAGGATAACTCATTTATAATGCCTCACTCTAAATCCGTCCATGAAGTTGAAAATCCAATCATTTTGCAGGGGCATTTGGAGGGTTCCAACGTCAATGCAGTTGACGAGATGATATCGCTGATCGAAGTCGAACGTCAATTCGAGAGCATCCAGAAAGTTATCCATAACCATGATGAAACCATGCAAAAAACCGTTAACACGGTTGGTCGTTTTCGCTAAAAAGGAGTCATTATGTTACGTTCATTAAGAACAGCAGCTTTGGGAATGGCAGCCCAGCAGCTCAATGTTGATACAATTTCCAACAATCTGGCCAACGTCAATACAACCGGCTATAAAAAGAACACAATCGAATTTCAGGATCTGCTCTATGAAACAATTCAGACCGGCAGCGCCAGTAGCTATGAGACCGCCGGCAAACCCAGTGAGATCCAGATCGGATTAGGTAATAAACCAATTGCGACTTTCCGTTCTTTCTCCCAGGGAAATATCGAAGATACCGGCAATTCGCTGGACGTTGCTATTAATGGCAATGGATTTTTTCAAATCAGCCGTTCTGATGGGACCTATGCCTATACTCGAGATGGAGGTTTGCGGATAAATTCCGATGGCTACCTGGTCAATAGTTCCGGTCTGCACCTGTTTCCCGAAATAAGTCTGCCGGCGGGAATCGCAGCTGTTAATATTTCCCAAAATGGTCGCATTTCAGCCATAATTGAAGGCCAGGCAGAGCCGGAAGAGATTGGTCAGATCGAGCTGGCAACTTTTATTAATCCTGCCGGACTGCGGGCTATGGGCGGCAACCTTTTTGAAGAAACCGAAGCTTCGGGCGAACCGAGTTATGGTCTGCCCGGCGAAGAGGGCTTTGGAACCGTAATGCAGGGCTATCTGGAGAAATCAAATGTGGATGTTGTTCAGGAGATGATTAACCTGATTGTGGCCCAAAGAGCTTATGAAATAAACTCAAAAGCCGTAAAAACTGCCGATGAGTTACTCTCATTGACAAACCAGTTGAAACGTTAATATTAATGAATAAGAATCTGAAAATATTTTGTATGGTTCTGATAAGCATCGGTTGCCTTAACGCCAATCCGGCAAGCAACCTGATGGCAAAGATCACCGCCCAGACAATCGAATCACTTGCGCAATATTTCAACTTGCCAAAGGCAGCTATCCAGGTTGATATTATCCATCCGCCAAAATTGACCGGTTTAGAAGATAACTGCAACCGTTTTGAAATTAAAATCAAGAATCCCGATTTCCGCCTGGGTTACCAGACTTTATGGGTAGTATATCCCGATGTCCAGGGCAAAAGAATCCAAAGACCAATGTCAGTCGATATCAGGATTGAAGCACCGGTCTGGATTGCCACAACAACGATTCCCAGAGGTGCGGATCTAAGTAGCGAGAATGTCAGTCTGAAAAAAGTGCGCATCAACCGCGGTCACTATGAAGCTCCCCAGGATTCGGCAGAGATTTTGGGCCTTGTCGCCCGTCAGCTGGTCCGGGAAAATAGTGTCATCCGCTCCAGCATGCTCAAAGAATCACCTCACGTTCAGCGCGGTGATGAAGTAATCGTTACGATTAATAAGGGAGCGCTGCAAATTGACATAACCGGTATCATTCAGAATGAGGCCCGAATCGGCGATGAAGTGTCTGTTATTACCAAAGGCACAGGTCAGAGAGCTGAAGGTATCTTAATCGCCCGTGATCAGGTAGAAATCAGATGACAGGAAAAACGATATGAAAAAAGTAATATGCATCCTTGGAGTATTGATTGGTATGCTATCCAGTCTCAGGGCACAGTTCCTGTATGACGATCATGCCTCAATTTTTTCCGATGTGAAAGCTCATGCAATCGGCGACGTTGTAACTGTCCTGGTAGTAGAAAATGCTAACGCCTCACGTGAATCCAAAGTCAACAGCAGCGGCAATTCGAGTCTGGCGGCTAATGGTTCGGTCACCGGCACCTTGACCGATTATCTACCGGTTTTCGGATTGTCCAACTCCCTGTCCAGCTCACACGACGGCTCTGAAGGCACTGAACAAAAAGACAAATTAACCGGCAAGATATCGGCCCGGATAGTCGAAATTTCCGAGACTGGAATGATCAGAATCCGCGGCGAGCGAACAGTCGAAGTAAACGGTGAAACGAATGTGATGCAGATCGAGGGATCGGTAAGACCACGCGATATTGCCACCGATAACACAATTTACTCATATAAACTAGCCGACGCTAAAGTCATCTATCGTAAGAGCGGCATCCAAAACAAACTGTTTAAACCCGGTGCCTTTCAGCGGGCTACCAACTGGTTGATAGGCGTCGGATTGGTTGTCGTGGCTATAACCGGAGTGCTGATCTCATGAAACGACAATTGGTTATTGCAACAATTACCGGCTTCATCCTAACCTTTAATATGTTGTCTGCAGAAGTTCGTTTAAAAGATATTACCACCATCGAAAATATCCGCCAGGAAATGCTGGTGGGATACGGGCTGGTAGTAGGACTTAACGGAACCGGTGACCGCTCGACTGGAACTCGCGGCGCTATTTTTACAGTACAAACCATCAGCAACATGCTGGAGCGGTTTGGTATAACCGTACCCCGAGAGCAGCTGCGCACCCGCAATGCAGCAGCGGTTATGTTGACTGCCAGAACTCCGGCTTTCGGACGCATCGGCTCAAAATTCGATGTCACCGTAGCTTCAATAGGGGATGCTACCAGCCTGCAAGGTGGAATATTGCTGATGTCACCCCTTAAAGGCAGCGACGGTACCTACTATGCAATGGTTCAGGGCCCGCTGGTAATCGGGGGTTACAATATCGAGACGGAAGCCGGCGAACATGTTCAGCAGAATCATGCTCAGGTTGGTTTAGTTCCCAACGGCGCCAGTCTGGAAAAAACTCCCCCTGGCGACGGTTTCAGCATAGAACACCCAATCCGATTTTTATTGAATGAACCCGATTTTGTAACCGCTTCACGAATTACCGGGGAAATAAATTCCTTCTATCTCAATGATAGTCTAAAAACCTCCCGGTTGCTTAATATTGCTCAGGCTCTGAACGCCTCCGTTGTCGAAATGACCTTCCCCGAATACATCACCAGTCGTGACCAGGCAATCACCTTTTTATCGAAAATCGAAATCTTACAGGTTGAACCCGATGTCGATGCCCGGGTAGTCATAAATGAAAGAACCGGGACAATTGTGGCTGGCGGTCAGGTCAAAATCAGCGAGGTAATGATATCTCACGGCAATCTAACTATTCATGTAAAGCGCCGTCCGGTCATTTCTCAACCGGTAGCCGCTTTCAGTAACACGGGACGGACTGTGGTAGAATATGTTACCGAAACAACCGTTAACGAAGCCGATGCCCAGGTAGCGGTAATTCCGGGAACAACGACCGTCAATGACCTGGCTCAAGCACTGAATGAGCTGGCGCTAAGACCACGTGATATTATCGCAATTTTTCAAGCCATTAAACAGGCTGGAGCCTTAAACGCCCGCCTAATCATTATGTGAGCAACTTCCATGACACCATTAGATAGTCTCCAAAGCGTACCTCCAGTAAATGAATGCCACTCAAGCAAATCAGCCGAACAGGCTAAAATTCGGGATATTCAACTACGGGAAAAAAGTATCGAATTGGAAGCTCTGTTTATTACCCAACTGTTTAAAGCCATGGAAAAGACCATCCCGGATGGAAATCTTTACGGTTCATCTAAAAACAATCTGCCCAATATGCTATTCAGCAGTGTAATGGGAAAAGCTGTTGCCCAAAAAGGCGGTCTGGGATTATCGCAGATGATCTATAACTCACTCCGCGAAAAAGACCTACCTAAGATCAGTCAACAATTGAACCGTGATCCTTTAATTAAAAGTTATAACATTTTACTTGAAATGGGGAGTCCTAACGATGAATGATCACAAAAAGATACCACCCACTCAGGCTACAGTAGCAGAATATGATAATCTGATCCTGCTGCTGGAAGATGAGATTCTGGTATACGACATGATCCTGGAATCGCTGAATATCAAACAGCAGTCCATTATTGCCAATAATATTGAAAGACTACGGGAGTGTGTCCAAAAAGAACATCCATTGATTATCGCAGCTCAGGAAAACGCTAAAAATCTCGAACTCATATTCGAAAAACTGAAAGAGAAAAACGTCATCAATGGCACCCATACCACCTTAAGGGATCTCATTAAAAATGCCCCCGAACCGCAGCAGAAAAAGCTGGAGAATCAGCGCCGCCGATTGAAAGCCGGCTTGAGCCAAATCTCAAAATTAAATAACGAGAGCCGTTACTTGCTAAATTTTTCCCTGGAGTTCACCAGAGGTTTAATCCAGACTCTTTTAAAAATAAACGATGGCGAAGAAAAACTATACAATGTGAACGGGCATGTATCCGCTACAGAAAAAAGTAATAAGATAGTCAACGTCAGGATTTGAGGGCGCAGTGGCCATAACTACCATTTTCGATATCTCTCAACAGGCGCTGCTGAATAATCAGTCGGCGATTGACACCACCGCCAAAAACATTGCCAATATAAACACTGAAGGCTATAAACGCCGTCGGGTGGAAATGACCAATACTACTGGGCTAAGCAATGTCAATAGTTATCTGGAACGCGACGACTTAAGCCGCATCCGCAATATCTTCGTTGACAACCGGCTGCGGATGGAGCATGAAAATTTAGGCAAGTATGAGACCAGCCAAATGGTTTTGAATAATATCGAGAGTATCTTTGGCGAACCGCTGGATTCCGGCTTGCAGAATATTATGATGGAATTCTGGAAAGCCTGGAACGATCTTGCTAACAATCCGGAAAGCCAGACCGCCAAAACGGTTGTAAAAGATAAAGCCGTAATGATGACCAATACCTTTAATCGTATCCATTCGGATTTTCGCAATCTCCAGGAACAGATCGGTTTTGACATCAATGAGAAAGTCAGTGAGGTCAATCAGCTTATCGAGCAAATCGGCAGCCTCAACCAGCGTTTAAGTGCCGATTCCTCCGCCGATCTTCTCGACCAGCGGGATGCCTTAATTGACAAGTTATCCGAGTTGATTGATATTGATATTCGCGAATATTCCAATCGCGAGATCACCATCTCTTTGAGTGGGCAAATTCTGATATCCCAAAATTACTCCAGCAAACTGGTCAGTACAGTCAATTACTCAAATAACTTTTCATTTTATGAATTTCATGTCGAAAATGGCGAAACTCCTCTGGATATAGATGGCGGGTCATTGGGCGCCCTCCTGAAAGTCAATAATCAAGATATTCCTGAATATATCGAACAGTTAAACACTTTAGCCAAAACCATGGCTAACCGCGTCAATCAGGTACACTCCCTCGGCTACAATATTTATGGAAAAAATAAGGTCAACTTTTTTGAATCCAATGTACAGGGAGCTGCCGATTTCCGGGTTAGCAGTGATATTTTAAACGATCCCTCTCGAATTGCCACGGCCCAGTCTTCGGGATCATCAGGTGACAATACTATTGCATTAGCGATTTACGACATCCAGAATGAGAAATTAATAAACGGAGCCACCCTTTCGGATTTCTACGGCTCCTTAATCAGCAACGTGGGCAGTCAGGTGCGTGAAGCAACTTTTCTGACCGAAAGTCAGACAAAAATCGTCGAAAACCTGCAAAACCAGCGAGATGCAATTTCCGGCGTCTCACTGGATGAAGAGATGGCTGCTCTGATTCAATATGAAAACGCCTATATGGCAGCCTCGCGCCTGATCCAAGCCGCTGATACAATGATTAAAGCTCTCTTGGACGTGGTTTAGAAAAACAGGTGGACAATGCGAATTACCCAATCCATGATTACCCGAAATTTGCTCAGCTATATCAATGACACCCGGGAAAATATGAGCACAAATCAGAGTGCAATTGCCTCCGGTAAAGAATTAACGACCTCTTCAGACGATCCGGTAAAATTCTCAATGGTCACTCGTTTTAAGGAAGCCCAAAAGCGTAATGAACAGTACCTGAATAATATTCTTAATGCCCAGGGCTGGATCGAATCAACAACGGCAATTATAGAAGATCTTTATGAATACAGTCTTAATGCCAAAGACGTCGCCCAACAGGCGGCGGATAGCTCCCAGAATGCCGATAACCGGGCTATTTTGGCCCAAAAACTAAATAC
>CAZJIU010000003.1:59372-76662 GCA_964546145.1 uncultured bacterium | reverse complement strand
CGCAGCCAGGACGGTTGTCCAGCGACCGTTTTTATCACCTTGAGCGGATTGAGTAACGTTGGTTGTTTTGATTATTAAGCCACTGCTTCGGTAAATCTGTTTGCGTTCGTCCCAGGCGGTATTAGGGTTGAATTCGATGCCGCGGGTTGTAGCCAGCATGGTGGCGGCAAGATCTTCGGCATAATCCCCAGCCACTTCATCGGTTTGACCAAAGGAGTGATGCTCGGAAATGTAGCCGTATGTGTCAGAAGCGGAGGGAATGGCTATTCCTACCGAAGCCGCAATTAAGCGATTGGGCTCGTTGGTACTGTTTTTGGACATAACGACATAAGTTACCTCACCGGGCTTGAGCATTTCTTTACCCTTTTTAGGGGAGACTTTTTTACAACCGGGGGGCAGGATACTGGATACCGAAACCAGATTGCATATGTGGATTCCGGCATTGCGTAAAGCCATTTCGAAAGATTGCAGCTGATCCTTATGCCGTCCCTGTCCTTTGGTGATGAAAAAATATTTAGGAATCATTTGGCAAGCACCTCATTAATAGGATTAATTCATTTTTACGGGACTATCATACCGGGCAAAGTTTAACATGATTCAGGTTTTTTCAAAGCTATTTTCAATCATTTTTTAAGGCTTCATCAACGCAGGATTCGACTAATCCATCTTCCGGTACAAACGGCAAGGTAATTTGTCCCTCTGCTTGATGAATTTTATTCCATTCGGTTGCGGTTTCAAGCGCGTTGGGATTGCGTGCCCAGCTGCGCCGGGCAATCCCGCCCATCACATCCCAGGAAAGGGCGCTTTTAATAATTTCATCCGTTTCTGTTTTTCCATTCAATAAAAGACCAAATCCACCATTAATGGCTCGACCGATACCAACGCCACCGCCATTGGAAAGCACCACCAATGTCATACCCCGGGCAACATTTCCGGCAAAACATTGGACCGACATATCGGCTGTAGTCCGACTGCCGTCGTAGATATTAGCTGTCTCTCTGAAGGGTGAATCGGTTCCGGAAACATCGTGATGGTCGCGCCCCAGCAGAACCGGACCAATTTCGCCGCTCCGCACCATCGCGTTGAATCTCAAGGCGGTTTTAATCCGCCCTTCTTCGTCAGTGTATAGGATCCGGCATTTTGTGCCAACGACGAGTTTGTTCTGAGCCGCGGTGGCAATCCAATGATAATTGTCCCGATGAATGGAGCTCTTGCTTGGATCAATGCAGGCCAGAGCAGCTTGATCAGTTTTTGCCAAATCCTCGTCTTTACGACTCAGACAAACCCAGCGGAATGGTCCGAAGCCGCGATCGAAACAGATCGGTCCCATAATATCTTCGACATACGAAGGCCAGATAAATCCTGCGGAAGTATCAACCCCATTGCGGGCGATTTCGAGCACTCCGGCATTAAATATTGACGCCATAAAACTATTGCCATAATCCCAGAAATAAGCCCCCTTCCGGGTGAGATTTTGGATAACTCTAAAATGTCGCTTTAAAGATTCATCAACCTTTTTACGGAATTGCTCTGGAGCTGATTTAAGCAATTCCCGTCCCTCTTCGAAAGTGAGTCCGACTGGTGTATAGCCGCCTTCGTAAACGGCATGGCAGGAGGTCTGATCGGATATTAGTTGGGCCGGAAGATTGTTTTGGTCAAGATATTCCAGCAAGTCTACGATATTGCCATAATAGGCAATCGAAACTGCTTGTCTGTTCCGTTTATATTCTTGCATCCAGCCTGCGACCTGGTCAAGTTTATCGGTAACTTTACTGACCCAGCCCTGCTCATGACGGGTTTTGATGCGGTTATAATCAACCTCGGCGATTACGCCAATTCCGCCCGCAATCTCGATCGCTTTAGCCTGCGCTCCCGACATTCCGCCCAGACCGGAACTGACAAATGTTACTCCTTTCAAATCTTGATCTTCGGGAATGCCGAGATATTTCCGTCCGGCATTTAGTAAGGTGATATAGGTTCCGTGAACGATTCCCTGAGGACCAATGTACATCCAACCGCCGGCGGTCATCTGACCGTAGTTAGAGACTCCCAGGGCAGCAAGTTTCTTGAAATGCTCGCCGTTGTCCCACTCGCCGACAATTAAGCCGTTGGTCGAGATGACCCGTGGAGCCATAGGGTGCGAGGGGAAAAGTCCAACCGGGTGACCGGAGCTGACGACTAATGTCTGCTGCTCCGTCAGATTTTCCAGATACTTTTTAATCAGCTGGTATTGCATCCAGTTCTGGCAGACCTGTCCCGTTTCGCCGTAAGTCACCAGTTCGTAAGGATATAACGCTACTTCGAAATCCAGATTGTTGTCAATATTGACCTGCAGCGCACGGGCGGCTAAAATTCCTTTGTACTGATCAACTGGTCTGCCCCAGATTTTTCCGGCGGGGCGATAGCGATAGCCATAAATTCGTCCAGTAGTCTTTAATTCATTCAGGAATTCGGGAGCTAATTTTGGATGCAGTTCGGGAGAAATATAACGCAGGGCATTTTTTACGGCCAGGACGGTTTCGTCCCGATCCAGGTTAAAACCGCGATTTGGCGCTCGCCGAATACCCGGGATGAATTCTGGCTCTGGAGGCAATTCTGCCGGAAGTTTTATCTGCATGGCTTGAGCAACATTGTATTGATTCATGATCTCCTCCGGAGTTGATCATTGTTTTTGTTGTTGGAGCTAATCCACTCCGGCAGCTTAATAATTTCAGCTAAAATCCACAAGGGGATAATCAATTCTTGGATGCCCGGGCGAGTTTTATTAGCTTTCATGCAGAAAATGGTGTTTTAGGATAATGGAAAAGGCAAAGTGTCTGACTAATATTGGTGAACTGGTAACCTACGATTCGCAGCGGCAATCAATGATAGTTCTCCATGATGTTGAAATGGTATTTTCTCGGAGCGGCATAGAGGCTATTGGCAAGGACTTATTATCATCTGAATTGGAGGTAATTGATGCTGGTGGAGGGTTGGTCACGCCCGGTTTCGTAGATGCGCATACTCACCCGGTTTTCAATGAAACCCGGGAACTGGAATTTGAAATGCGCATCATGGGTAGGAGTTACCAGGAAATTGCCGCTGCCGGTGGCGGTATTCGCGCCAGTGTCAGGAGTCTACAATCTGTCAAATATCCTGACCTTAAAAGCAAGGTCAAACAGCGATTGGATGATTTTTTAAGTTATGGGACTACAACCATTGAAGCCAAGAGTGGCTATGGTTTGTCCACAGCAGGCGAACTACTGTCACTGCAGCTGCTAAAGGAGCTGGCCGATGAACACCCGCTGGATATCAGTCGCACCTTCCTTGGAGCGCATGACTACCCCGATGAATATCGTCATGATCATGAGGCTTATATTGATCTGCTGGTTCGCGAGATGCTGCCAAAAGTTGCGCATGAAGGGTTAGCCGAGTTTTGTGATGTATTTTGTGAAGAGGGTGTGTTCTCGGTTAACGAGTCACGCCGGATTTTAGAAACAGCGAAATCCTTGGGTTTGGGATTGCGCATTCACGCCGATGAATTTAAACCGATTGGCGGGGTTCAGCTGGCAAAGGAATTGGGTGCAATCTCAGCTGACCATCTGACGGTAATTACTGAGGAGGGCATCGAAGCGTTAATTGCAGGGAAGATTATTCCAATTCTGCTTCCCGCAACTACCTTTTTTCTGGGCTCTGAGCAATATGCACCCGGGCGAAAAATGTGGGATAAAGGATTACCGGTAGCTATCGCTACTGATTTTAATCCCGGCAGTAGCATGACTCAATCCATGCCACTGGTTATTACTTTAGCCTGTCTGAAATTGAAACTCTCGCCGCTCGAAGCACTCCAGGCAGCGACATTTAACGCAGCCTGCTCTTTAAAAGCTGAGCAGCGGCTGGGTAGTTTAGAGAGTGGTAAGCAAGCCGACTTCGTTATCTGGAAATTCAACCGTTATCAGGGAATTCCTTATTATCTTGGATATTCCTCGGTGAAGTCGGTTTGGAAAAAAGGCAGGAACATCTACAAAAAGACTGATTAAGTTTTTGTCTGACACTAATAAATCCCAAAAAATCAATTGACAAAGAATCAATAAATATCTAAAATCCAGTATAAAATTCGCAGTAGGATAATTTATGGGGAGGTTAAGTTTGAGAAATACGAAGGGAGTTAATAGCCTGTTTACATTGATCGTTGGCATGGTGTTACTTTCGGGGATGATGTTCGCCAAGTCGGATTTCTGTTCCTCAGTCCAGCAGATCTGCAATGCTTATCAGGTGGCGGTTGATTACGACCGAATGAATCTCGTAGAAATCGGTGAGGGACAAGAGGAATTCTCGATGACAATGAAGAGTGAGCGGAATCAGTTTGACCGGATTCTAATCATCGGATTTTATGCCGCTGGGAAAGCCATGACCTATCACCAGGAACCAATCCAGAAAGTTACCGTTATCATTAGCGTCGCATATAAGAGTACTGAGAATATAGTAGCTAGTGCAACCCGAGATAATATTGTCAAATTTGTCAATGGTGAACTATCAACTTCGGAATTCATCAGACGGGTAAAATTTGATTAAGCTTTAAATTAATAATTAGGAGGAGTTCATGGATCCTTTTTCGTGGTCTTACACATTAATGATGTATTTGAGGGGTATCGGCTGGGCGATTGTAGCCTCGCTTGGATTTTCTTTTGGCGTCGGTCTGGCAATTAAAGTCTTCGATTGGTTGTCCACCAACATAGATGAGTGGGAGGAAATTAAAAAAGGCAATATAGGAGTTGCCCTGATTATTGTCTCGCTGATCCTGATGGTCGGGCTGCTGGTTTATAAAGTCATCTGAACATAGCGGCAATAAGCTTTACAGGAAATCTGGTGAGGTGGGGTTTTCGGTATTATTGTAATGAAGTTGCCCAGACCGAACTCAAAATGAAAGTTGATTTCTGGCTATAAATAATGTATATTCTTAATGTAACAAAAGGGATCAACCATGCAAGAAGAGTCATTTCAGGAAGATAAAAACTTAACGCGGCGCAATTTTCTGAAAAAACTCACCCTGACGACTGTATTTGCAATACCGACCATCCAGTCCTTTAAATTATTAGCCCAGGGGCATACTCCTTGGACAGCCCACGGTCATGGTCACCATGTGCCGCCACCGACTCCTCCGCCACCGCATCAGTAAGAAATCATTATAAAAAATAGTCTTGCTAAAAAGCCTCGGGAACCGAGGTTTTTTATATCAGAATAAAAACCATTTATTATTTATCAACCGAATTTGGCGGGAAATTTAAGGTGATTAATACGGTTACTTTTATTAATTTTAAAGAAGGCAGATGAATCGGGTAATTTGCATAATAAGTATTTTCTGGATACTGGCGATAAGCCTGGCAGCTCAACCCGATCCGGATTGGATCGAGCAGGAGATCGCCAGCAAACGCCAATTTCTGGCTAATCAAAGGCGATTGGAGAAATCTGCAATTACTAGTTACCAGGCAGATTACGACGTCGGTTATTACGGTTTGAATCTTAAAACAGATATAGATCGACAGGAGCTTTCCGGTTTTATTACTATCAGGGGTAAATCATGTAAGGATGGTCTTGGGTCAATTACTCTCGATTTTACTTCCTCGATGGTTGTGAATGGAGTTGGAGCCGATGGTCAGTCATTTCAGTGGATCAGGAGCAATAATCGGGACTATCTGGTCGTTAATTTTAGTACCGGAGTAGACAGTGGTGGGGTTTTTGAAGTTCAGATTGAGTATAGTGGTCGACCAACGGCAGGTGGTTTTAAAGGCTTTTCCTTCGATTATCATGGAAATGTACCAATTGTCTCCAGTTTTAATGAGCCCTACTATGCCTCCGGCTGGTTTCCCTGCAAGGATGTGCCGGTTGACAAAGCCGATTCGGCTGATATTAATATCACGGTTCCCGACACCTTAACGGCGGTCTCAAACGGGACGCTTGTCAGGATTGTGGACAATCAGGATGGCACAGCGACCTATTACTGGCAGGAACGCTATCCAATTGCGGTTTATTTAATCTCGGTCGCGGTATCAAACTATCGCAAACTGGAACAGGTTTACACCGGCCTAGATGGTACAACCATGCCAGTTATCCATTGGTATTATCCAGAGGATGAGAGTCGCACAACTTGTTTGTCGCTTGCTACTGAAATGCTCTCCTTTTTCAGCAGTTTATGGGGTGAATACCCGTTCATTCATGAGAAATACGGTCATGCCCAATTTTCATGGAGTGGTGGAATGGAGCACCAGACCTGTACCAGTGTTGGCAGTTTTAGTGAATTACTAATTTGCCATGAGCTTGCCCATCAGTGGTGGGGCGATATGGTTACCTGTGCCAACTGGAAAAACATCTGGCTGAATGAAGGTTTTGCCCGTTATTCTGAGGCGCTGTGGCAAGAGCACAAAATGGGTTTTGAGGGATTGCAGGGTTACATGGACTACCTTAATCGGCCGGAAACCTGGCGTGCTGCCCCGGTCTACTGCCTGGATACCTTGAACATCAGTTCGATTTTTAATCGTCTTGTCTATGATAAGGGTGCCTGGGTGCTGCATATGTTACGACATCTCGTTGGTGAAGAAATTTTTTGGGATATTTTTTTGGCATACCGGGAAGCTTTCTACATGAGCACTGCACGAACTGAGGATTTCAAAGAGGTTTGTGAACAGGTCAGTGGCAAAGAGCTGGATTGGTTTTTTCAGCAGTGGATCTATACCTATGGGCAGCCGGTATATAAAGTTGTGTGGCGTCGCAAATTCCAAGCGGGATTTTTTTGGCGATTAGATTTGGAAATCCAACAGATTCAGCAACCTTTGCACCCATACAAAATGCCGATAGACGTGGCCGTTGAATTTGATCAGAGTGATACGCTAGTTACCGTGCTGGACACTGCTTTAGCTCAGCATTTTGTCTTTGATTTAAAAGAAAAGCCGGAAAATATCAGAATTGATCCGGATGGATGGTTACTGAAATCGGTGCATTATGCGACAATTGATCCAGATGAGGGTTACCAACCGATGACTTTTAAATTATCGGCTCCCTATCCGAATCCTTTCAATACTCTGGTTTATTTTGATCTGTATTTGCCTTTTGATTCCCGGGGAGCAATTGAAATCCTTGATATCACCGGGCGGGTTGTAAGTGTAGTGGAGCAGGGGAAATTGATTTTGGGTTATCGCAAAGATGTGTGGCAGCCGCAGAACATTTCCAGCGGGATTTATTTTGTCAGATTGAAAAACGAATGGGTTTCTTTATCGAAAAAAATTGTATATTTAAAGTAGATTACTGTAGCTTTTATCGTGTTGAACCATCTAATTTAATTGAGTATGAAAGAATTTTAGGAGAACCATGAGATTTTCTAAACAACTCCGACCAACCTACTGGTGTCTCCTGACTATCGCGGCATTTTTGATATTTTTTCCAGGGGCTCTTAGAGCTCAATTTGGTAAGAACAAGGTACAGTATAAAAATTATCAGTGGTCCTTTATCCAGACTGATCATTTCGATATATATTTTCATGATCATGGCAAAGAATTGGCAGAGTTTGCCGCCCCGGTGGCCGAACAGGCGATGAAAGAGATTTCCAGTGTCCTGAACTGGCGCATGCGCAAACGGGTATCATTAATTGTTTATAATTCCCATAGTGATTTTCAACAAACGAATGTTACCCTGGAATACCTGAGTGAGGGTATTCAGGGATTCACCGAATTATTTAAAAATCGGGCAGTTACTCCTTTTGATGGCAACGTCAATGAATTCTGGCATGTTCTGCGCCACGAGTTGGTCCATGTCGTGGTCAATGATATGATTTATGGTGGCAGCATTCAAAGCGTGATATCGGGGAGAGTACGGTTACGTATTCCATTGTGGATGAATGAGGGTTTGGCTGAATATATCTCCATGGGTTGGGACACTAATGCGGATATGATTATGCGGGATATCGCCACGAGTAATGATATCCCCAATGTTGATGAACTTGATTATTATTTAGCTTATAAAGGTGGTCAATCGGTATACCGCTTTATTGCTGAAAAATACGGTCCTCAAAAAATCGGGGAAATCTGGTCGCATATGAAAGGTCGAGGTAGCGCTGAGAAGGGATTTGAGATTGCCATCGGAATGAAGACCAAGGAACTCTCGAAAGCCTGGCAAAAGTGGGTCCGTACTGAATATTGGCCTGATGTTGCCGATCGGGAGCAATTGAGTGACATCGCTTTAGCCCTGACTAATCATACTGAACTGAAAAACTACTTTAATACTGGTCCGGCAATCAATCCTGATGGAATTAAAATCGCCATGATGTCAGATCGCAAGGGCTATGCCGATATTTATTTAATCTCGGCCACTGATGGCAAGACGGAAAGCAAAATAGTAAGCGGACAACGCACGCCGGACCTTGAGGAATTAAAATGGTTAAATCCGCGCTTAAGCTGGTCACCTGATGGGAATAAAATCGTTTTAGCAGTTAAAAGTGGGGCTAAAGATGCTTTAGTCATTATTAATGTCAAAACCAAGAAGCATGAGAAATATACCTTTGACAATTTAAGAGAGGTTTTCTCGGCTGCCTGGTCACCCGATGGTGACAGAATTGCGTTTATTGGACTTGGAAATGACCGCACTGATCTATATTTATTCAATTTGAAAAACAAGGAGCTGACGCGGCTGACCGATGACTGGGCTTCTGATTTTGAACCAAGCTGGTCACCGGATGGGAATAAAATTGTTTTCGCTTCATTGCGGGATCTGAAAAATGATGACAATTACCAAACCAGCCTGTCCAACTGGTCCACATCACCTTATAATCAAACCGACCTGTTTGTTTATGACCTGAAAACTGGCACAATAAGTCAGCTGACCGACACCCCTTGGAATGAGAATTATCCGCTCTATGCCAATACTCAGAATAAATTAATCTATACATCTGATGCCGAGGGTGTTTCCAATCTGTATATCTACGATTTTGATACTGACCAACATGTCGCCGTCACTAATGTCTTGACCGGGATTTTTCAACCGAATATTTCCAAAGACGATTCCCGTCTGGTCTTTGCCGGTTATGCTGAATATGGGTGGGATGTGTATACAATCAGTAATCCGCTGGAGCTGATCAACCAACCCAAAACCATCAAGCCGACGATTTTTGCCAAAAGGCTGACTGAAATCTGGGAAAATCCTGAAGAGGATACTCGCTTTGAGAGACCCTCACCGGAGGATGTCCAACTATCGTATACTCATAAGGTCGAGGGTGAACGATCATATTCCAACTACATCTTTGCGCCGGGTTATAACGAAGGAAAGCCCAAACCGGAAGATTCTGTTGAAGTTCAGTTGGATTCTATCAGTTATAAAAATGCGCGAGGTGATTATATTGTCAATTCCTATAAAACGAAGTTTACGCTGGATCTGATTGAAAGTCAGGCCGGTTATAGTACCTTCTGGGGTTTTCAGGGCACGACTGTTTTTGCTTTCAGTGATATTCTGGGCAATCATCAGTTTGTCTTTGGTACCGAAATGTATATTGACCTCGAAAATAGTGACTATTATCTCGCCTATGAGTATCTGGCGCGGCGAACGAATTACGGATTTACCGGCTTTCATTCGGCAAACTTCTGGCAATATAATATATTTTACCTTTGGCGGTTACGTAATTATGGAGTGGACCTGGCGGTTTCCCGACCATTTTCAAAATTTTCGCGTATCGAAACGGCCGTTACATCCTACAATGTTGAGCAGCAGTTGATCGATCTGGTTTACGGTCAAACGTTATATCGTAATACCATTCAGACTCTTTTGCCACGAATAGGTTTGGTTTATGACAATACTCTCTGGGGCTATTTCTATCCGATTGACGGGTGGCGCGGACGGCTGGATGTGATGGTCAGTCCACATTATAATAAAAGCAGTCTGGATTTTCAAACCTATCAAGTAGACCTTCGCCGCTACCTCCGAGTGAGCAATGAATATTCCTTTGCCTTACGGTTAACTACCGGACTAAGTGAGGGGAAGAATGCCCAGCGCTTTTTCCTGGGAGGGGAATCGAACTGGATTAATCAGAAATGGCGCACCGATATTTTAGCTAATGACAACAATACTCTATTAGAGGATATTTATTTTTCGGAGTTTGTCACGCCTTTGCGTGGTGCCCGCTACTATGAACGAGCAGGTACCCGCTACTTCCTGACTAATATTGAATTCCGTTATCCATTCATCAGATACCTCTCGTTGGGCTGGCCGGTTCCGATGATTTTAGGCGGTATCCAAGGGATCACTTTTCTAGATCTCGGTGCTGCCTGGTATCCCAATCAGTTTCACCCCTTCGCTTATAGTAATTTCAATGGGACCTATATGGATGATCTGGTTTCCGGGTTTGGAGTGGGCACCCGCATCTTTCTCGGTTACTTCATGTTGAAGATTGACTGCGCCTGGCGGTATGATATGATCAAGGTGGCGAAACCGCAGTGGTATTTTTCTTTGGGACTTGATTTTTAGCCGGCTCAATTCATTTCTGATTTTATAATTAATATTTCGATTCCGATAAAAGGTCTATTTTGCTAACTTAGGAATGCTGACTTACGGTCAGAGAGAAGAATTATCGTGAGTTACTGATGGTTAAATATCTCAAGTTTCTTCTGCTAAGCCTGATTTGGGGAACGACTTATGCGGCAATCAAAATTGGCTCCGCAAGTACCCCACCGATGCTTGGCTTGGCTTTGCGTTATTGTTTTGCCCTGGTGATTCTATTTGCTGCTATTCTCATCACAAAACGCAAAATTCCTGTAGATAGATCTTCGCTGAAAATCTATGCCATTGTGGGTATCTACAGTATGGGCTTAAGTTATCTTTGTACGTACTGGGGAATGCAATATATTCCCAGTGGTCTTTCTTCTCTGTTATGGGCGACCTTTCCCCTCTGTATTGGGATTTTTGCCAATTTTATGGTACCGGCTGAGAAACTGAACGCCCGTCATCTGTTAGCTATAATTTTAGCAATCTTGGGAGTAACGCGCATTATTTCTGATTGGCAGCTGGTCCTGAACGTGCAGGTTTTCATTGGCTGTCTGGTAGTCTTAGCCGGGGTCATATTGGCGGCTTATCCGAATGTCTATTTGAAAGCTTATGATAATGGTTACGATTCGCTGGTGCTGACCGCTATGGCCATCCTGATTGGAGCTGTGCTTCATACTGCCGGTGCCCTACTGACCGGACAATTCCAGAGAATGACCTGGTCGCTGGTCAATATTGGGTCGGCGGCTTATCTGGGAGCTTTTGGTTCTGCCGCTGCTTTTATTATTTATTATTCATTGCTTCAGAAAATCGAAGTGGTCAAGCTCTCCTTTGTAACCTTTATCAGCCCGATTGTAGCGGTCCTGGTGGGGTTGATTGTTCTGAAAGAGACAGTTACCTTGAATGAGATAATAGGTGTTGGATTAATATTTGGCGGATTGTTTTTATATGATTATCGGAAATACACTGCTTTTTTAAAATTTGGCAGAATAGCCTGAGTTCATCTATGACTGCTAATAAAACAAAAACCGTTTTTATCTGTAATGAGTGTGGTTCTTCTCAACCGAAGTGGGCTGGACGCTGTCCTGAATGTGGTACCTGGAGTTCGCTGGTTGAGGAGACTGTGCCCAAAAAGCAGACTCGTTCTGTTCCGGTGGGAGAACGGAAGCTCCAACCGCTAAACCAGACAGTTTCTTTGACGGCTCACAGAATTGCCACAAGAGTTGATGAGTTTGATCGAGTTCTGGGTGGCGGATTTGTGCCGGGGATGGTAGTCCTTCTGGCAGGCGAACCAGGCATTGGGAAGTCTACCTTGGTCTTGCAAGTACTGGCGCAGATCACGGGCGATCGGCTACTCTATTTTTCTGGGGAAGAATCGGAGGAGCAATTGGCACTCAGAGCGACTCGAATGAATATCAATGACTCCCGGATTCTGGTTGCCTGTGAAAATAATCTCGAAAATATCATTCATCATATTGCCCAGCAAAAGCCAACTGTAGTAGTGGTAGATTCGATCCAGACCGTATTTTCGGATGTTTATGATAATGTACCGGGTAGCGTAACTCAGGTACGTGAATGTGCCGGAGCACTGCTAAAAAAAGCTAAGGAAGAACAATTTGTTGCCCTGCTGGTTGGGCATATTACCAAGGATGGGATGATCGCCGGGCCAAAAGTGCTGGAGCATCTTGTGGATACGGTCTTGTATCTTGAAGGAGGCAAGACCAATTTTTATCGGACGCTGCGTTCGATGAAAAATCGCTTTGGTTCGACAAATGAAGTTGGACTGTTTACGATGAAGGATAACGGTCTGATGCCGGTCGAAAATCCCTCCGAATTCTTTCTCTCTGAGCGCCGGAAACACGTTGCTGGCTCGGCAATTGTGGTTAGTATGGAAGGAACCCGTCCATTTTTAATTGAGGTCCAGGCACTGGTGACTCAGACTTCCTATGGCAATCCGCAACGTACGGCTAACGGGATTGACCATCGGCGTCTGGCAATGCTGATTGCTGTTCTTGAAAAAAGATCAGGATTACCATTGCGTCTGCAGGATGTCTTTGTGAACGTAGTCGGAGGATTGCGAATTGAAGAGACGGCAATTAATCTTGGTGTACTAGTAGCTATTGCCTCCAGTTTTAAGGATACTCCGCTGGCTCCCGCTGCTGTTTTTATTGGTGAAGTGGGTTTAGTTGGGGAAATTCGTTCGGTGCCCCAGATTGAACAACGGGTCAAGGAAGCTCTCAAATTTGGATTCAAACCGGTCTATATTCCCAGATCTAATTTGAAACAACTGAAAAAAGTTGCTGGGGCGGAAATTATTGGAGTAGAGTCAATTAACCAGCTGTTTGAGATGATCTTTTAGAAGTTTATAGTTATAATGGCGTCAACCCCTCAAATATCAGACACGAATAAATATACAATTTTGGCCAAGGATCCGGAGTCACTCGCCCGCGCTGGTTGCTTTGCCACCAGTCATGGTCAAATCGAAACCCCGGTTTTTATGCCTGTTGGGACCCATGGGGTGGTTAAGACTCTCACTCCGGCTGAATTGGAGGAGTGCCAGGCTCAATTAATTTTGGGCAACACTTATCATCTCTATTTGCGCCCGGGTCTGGAAGTCATCGAAGCCGCAGGTGGGTTACATCGCTTTATTTCCTGGGAAAAGCCGATTCTGACTGATAGCGGCGGATTTCAAGTCTTTAGCCTGGCTCATCTCGGGAAAATAAGTGATCAGGGGATTACTTTTCGCTCCCATATTGATGGCTCGCAGCATACACTTTCACCCGAAGCCTCAGTCGAAATCCAGAATAGGCTCGGCTCTGATATTTTAATGGTATTGGATGAATGCACACCCTTTCCTTGTAACTACGAATCGGCCAGCAAATCGCTGGAGCGAACCCACCAATGGGAGGAGCGCTCACGCAACCGTTTTGCCTCACTAAAGCCAAAATATGGGCAAACTCAGGCACTTTTTGGTATCGTTCAGGGGAGTGTTTATCCCGACCTACGGGCTAGGAGTATCGAACTTTTGAAAGAGCTCGATTTCGATGGTTATGCCGTTGGTGGATTGGCGGTGGGCGAACCTAAAGAGCAGATGTTCGACCTTTTAGTCGGCATTAGTCCACAGTTACCAGAAAATAAGCCGCGTTATCTAATGGGTGTGGGTAAACCCGAAGATCTTGTCCGGGCAATTGAGCTAGGTATGGATATGTTCGACTGTGTTTTGCCTTCGCGGAATGGACGCAATGGTGTGCTCTACACCTGGCAGGGTCGAGTTGTACTTAAACAGGCTGGCTATCGGCTGGATTTTTCACCACCGGATGAAAACTGTCAATGTTATACCTGCCGCAATTTTTCACGGGCTTATCTAAGGCATCTGTTTCTAAATGGTGAGATGACCGGATTACGCTTGAACACCTTGCATAACATTCATTTTTTTCTCGAGCTGGTTGCGCGTGCCCGGGCGGCAATCGTGGCTGGTAATTTTTCCCAATGGAAGAGCGAATTTTTGCAATCCTATCCGGTCGAGGCTGACCACTGGGAAGAGAATAATTTGCGGCGTGAGGAACGTCGTCGCAAACATCTGGCCGAAAATCAAATTTTTAAAGAGCTAGACTGAGCAACTTGATGAATTTAAATGTTTCCACTCCGCCAGCGGCTATGCAGCAATTACCAATGCAGGAACTGGAATTAAGAATTGAGTCTGCCAGACGTCAGTTAGGCCAGCGGCTTTTGATTCTCGGGCATCACTACCAGACCGATGAGGTATTGCAGCATGTGGATTACCGCGGGGATTCATTTGTGCTAGCAAAAATTGCCGCTAAGAGCACAGCTGAATTTATCGTTTTTTGCGGGGTGCACTTCATGGCGGAAACCGCGGATATTTTGACTTCCCCGGAGCAAAAAGTATTCATTCCCGATGTTACCGCGGGATGTTCGCTGGCAGAATTTGCACCTCGTGAACAGGTAGAAACAGCCTGGCAAGAAATTCAGCAGCTGGACTCTTCTAAGGTAATCCCGGTTGCCTATGTCAACTCGGAAGTTAGTTTGAAAGCGTTTTGCGGGCGGAATAATGGTTTGGTTTGCACTTCGTCTAACGCCCAGGCAGCGATTCAGTGGGCTTTGGAGCGGGGAGAGAAACTGTTTTTCTTCCCCGATCAGCATCTGGGACGCAATACGGCTTTCCGAATGGGGATACCTTTGGAGAAAATTGTTGTTTGGGAACAAGCCAGATTTCTGGAGGGCGATCCGGCATTTATTGCAGCAGTTCGCCAGGCAAGAATTATTCTATGGCACGGCTACTGCTCGGTTCATCAAGAATTCGATGCGGGGTTTGCAGGAAAATTGCGCCGTCAGAATCCTGATCTCAAATTGCTGATCCATCCGGAGTGTAATTTTGAGCTGGCTCAGATTGCCGATTACATGGGCAGTACGGCTTATATTATTCGAATGATTGAGTCCAGCTCGGCCGGCAACCGCTGGGCGATTGCGACCGAAAAAAATCTGGTCAACCGATTGATTAAGCAGCATCCCAATCAGCAGATTGAAATGCTCCAATCCCATGAGCCTTATTGTGAAACTATGGCTAAAATAAATCTGCTTAATTTATGTTATCAACTGGAACAGCTGGTTGCCGGTAATCTGGTCAATCAGGTGCTGGTTGAAGCACAATATCGGGAAGAGGCCTTACTGGCGGTTAAAAGGATGTTGAGTTTAAAGCTATGAAATCGGCTGAGGTAATAATCGAAACTGATGTACTGGTTATCGGCACTGGACTAGCTGGTTGCGCAGCCGCGTATGCGGCTGCCCGGCAGGGATTACAGGTGATAATGATAACTTCTGAAAAGCAGTTCACCGAATCATCTTCTTATTATGCTCAGGGCGGGATCATTTATCGAGCCGAAGATGATACAGTAAAGAATTTTCTGGATGACTTTCAAGAGGCGGGTGCTGGTATTGTCAAGGCTACTGCGGTTCGTACCATCTACCGTCATGGAGTAGAGTTAATTAAGGAAATTCTTTGTGACCGGTTGAATGTGCCCTTCAATCTGCGCGAAGATGGAACACTTGCACTAACCCAGGAGGGCGTCCATGCAAAGCCTCGAATTGCCTTTGTCGAGGATCATACCGGTCAGGCAATTCTGGAACGATTTCATCGGGAGATTGAGACTACCGATAATATCCAGATAATTACCCGGGCAACTTGTGTGGATTTAGTCACTCTTGCCCATCATTCTTTAAATCCACTGCATATTTATGAGCCCAGCACTTGTGCCGGTGCCTACGTGTTTATGCAATCGGAAAATCAGGTTTATCCAATCTTGGCGAAACAGACGATTCTGGCCAGCGGCGGGCTCGGCAATCTTTTCCTGCATACTTCTAATCCGCCCCGGATTCGGGGTGATGGGTATGCCATGGCATACCGGGCAGGCGCACGATTAATGAATATGGAATATATCCAGTTTCATCCGACAACCCTTTTTTCAACTGAGGAGGAGCGCTTTTTAATTAGCGAGACGCTGCGGGGAGAGGGTGCCGTCCTGCGGAATAGGTATGGCGAAGATTTCATGCCGCGCTACCATGAGCTGGGCTCGCTGGCGCCCCGCGACGTGGTTTCTCGCTGTATTATCGCCGAGATAAACGATACCGGCAGTCAGCATGTTTACCTTGATATTACCCATAAAAAATCTGACTGGATCAAGGCGCGATTTCCGTCAATCTATCAGAAATGTCTGGAATTTAAAGTGGACATTACCACTGATTACATACCGGTAGTTCCGGCGGCTCATTACGAGTGTGGTGGAGTAGTAACGGATATGAAAGGCAATACCACAATTCGCCGTCTCAAAGCAGTCGGGGAGGTTGCCTGTACCGGCTTACACGGTGCTAATCGCTTAGCTAGCAGTTCACTGTTAGAGTGTCTGGTTTTTGGGACAATTGCCGGACGCGATAGCGTTGAAATAGTTAAGCACGGGAAAATAATCATGCCTCGGGTGCCCGATTGGAAGAAGGAACTCGAACCGCTGGATCCCGATCTGCTGCGTCAGGATCGCTCATCAATTCGCCAGACGATGTGGAATTATATTGGGATTATTCGTACCCAAAAGAAATTGGAACGCGCTTATGGGATTCTGCGGCAGCTGAATGAGGATATCCAGCATTTTTATGCCCATAGTCGGTTGAGCGACGACTTGATCGGTTTACGCAACGCCGCAACTACCTCACTGCTTGTGCTGCATGCGGCCAGATTGAACAAGGAAAGTCGCGGTTGCCATTACCGCAAGGATTGATTAAACTTAGAATTAATTTTAGATAGGAGGTAATTTGTGATTGATTTACTTTATGCCGGAGCAGCTGGTGGAGGTGGTACTCAGCAAGGCAATCCAATTATGACCTTATTGCCCTTTTTGGCAATTATCCTGGTGATGTATTTCCTGATGATTCGTCCCCAGGCAAAGAAGCAGAAGGATAAGCAGCGGATGCTACAGGACCTCCAGCCGGGTGATGAAATTCTCACAATCGGCGGGATTTATGGTCGGATCGAAGGAATTAAAAAAGAAGAAAATATTCTAATTGTTAAAATCTGTAAAGATATCAAGATTAATATTTCCCGTTCTGCCGTAGCTGAAAAATTAGTTAATAAATCAGTAGTGAAATAGGATGGAGCCGCTGGAAATATATCTCTATGGGAGTCCTTTATTGAAAAGGAGAACCCGGAAAGTTAAGGAATTGCCGTCAAATTTCGCCGATTTTCTGGAACGGATGTATCTAACGATGTACGAAGATGACGGCG
>CAZJIU010000003.1:57684-59272 GCA_964546145.1 uncultured bacterium | reverse complement strand
AATTTCGCCGATTTTCTGGAACGGATGTATCTAACGATGTACGAAGATGACGGCGTCGGGCTATCGGCTAACCAGGTTGGCGTGGAATTGCGATTTTTTATCGCGGATTTTTCCTTACATGACAAAAACCTTGGAAGAGAGGTATTTATCAATCCGGAGATAATTGCCCAGGAGGGCGAAGATATTCTCGAAGAGGGATGCCTAAGCATTCCAGAAATCCGGGAAAGGGTACCCCGGGCATTGAAAATAAAAGTTCGTTATAAGAATCTTGAAGGCCAATTGCTTGAAAAAGAGTATGAGGGCTTTGCAGCCCAAGTGATTCAGCATGAGATTGATCATTTGAATGGGATTTTGTTCGTTGAAAAGATTAGCCCGTTGAAGCGGAGTTTCCTTAAATCGGCGCTGAAGAAAATTGCCGAAAAAGGTAAAACTCAAATTACACCAGTCGTCATCTGATCCAATATGAAAATTATCTTTATGGGAACGCCGGATTTTGCAGTTCCCAGTCTGAAGGCAATCACAGCATCCCATCATGAAGTTGTCGGGATTGTAACTAGTCCTGACAAGCCCGTAGGGCGAGGACAGATTATTCACGCGACCCCGGTTAAATCCTTTGCCAGAGGATTGAGCATTCCGATTTTTCAGCCGGAATCATTAAAGCAGCAAGAATTTTTTAATCAGCTCAGAAGCTTGAAAGCTGATATTATTGTTGTCGTGGCTTTCCGAATTTTGCCTGATGAAGTTCTTATTATCCCACCTGAAGGCGCAATCAATTTGCATGCTTCGCTGCTGCCCAAGTATCGTGGTGCGGCGCCGATTAATTGGGCGTTGATCAATGGTGAACCGGAAACCGGTATTACCATATTTCAAATAAGACCGCAGGTTGATACCGGTGAGATTCTCTGGCAAGAAAGAGTTCCAATTGCGGCAGTGGATACTTATGGTTCTTTGCATGACAAGTTAGCAGCAATTGGTTCTAGGGCATTGGTAAAGGTTCTGGATAAAATAGAGCGGGGTGAGATTTATCCTGTTCTCCAAAACCACTCCGCTGCCACTCTGGCACCCAAAATACGTCCGCAGCTGGGTGGAATTAACTGGGCTAATTCTGCCCACTCAATTAAGTGTCTAATTCACGGGCTGTCGCCAACTCCCGGAGCTTATACCTTTTTCAATAGTAAGCGAATAAAGATTCTGTCGGCTGAATGTAGTGATGAGATTTTTAAGAAATTCCCCGGGACAATCACAGTTTGGGATAAACAGCGTTTGGGAATTCAGACTGGTCAGGGGATTCTGTATCCGAGAGAACTGCAGTGGGAAGGGAAAAAAACTCTGCCGGTGGCTGAGTTCTTAAAAGGTTTCAAAGCCAGCAAGGGAGACTATTTTCCCTCGTGAATATTCGGGGCGTCGCCGCGCAAATCCTCAGCTCTTTTGCAGGGCGGTACTTTAACTACGAACGCAAAATTGCGGCAATGGCTAAGCGCCTGCACTTAGCCCAAGCGGATCAGGATTTCCTTTACCTCATCGTCAAGGGGGTAATTCAGTATCGTAAATTTCTGGATTATGTGCTGCAGACGGTTCTCGATCATTC
>CAZJIU010000003.1:0-57584 GCA_964546145.1 uncultured bacterium | reverse complement strand
TGCAAAATGAAGCCTTCCGTTTAGGGATTGATTTCGTAAATTACGGCATAGCCGATGCCCGGAAAGGTCGTTTTCCTCAAGCCGATAAGATATTGATAGATGTACCCTGTTCAGGAACGGGGGTGTTGGCACGCCGGGCGGATTTGCGCTGGAATCGGAAGTTGGGAGAAATTAAGAGTTTGGCAATTAAGCAACGTCAGATTTTAGAAAACATGGCGACCTATGTGAAACCCGGTGGGATTTTAGTTTACAGCACCTGTTCCTTGGAAAAAGAGGAGAATTGGGAGAATGTGGATTGGTTTTTAAGCAGTCATCCAAGGTTTAGAATTGAGCCGGCAGGTCAGTTTGTCGAGCATGATTGGTGCTCACAACGGGAGGCGGTGCAGGTCTTGCCGTTTATTCATCAACAAACCGGCAGTTTAGCGGTTCGGTTGGTTCATGAGAATCTAAGTAGGAGAGATTAAGGATTATAAATGACAGTCAAATTGCATAACTGGTTCAGGTTTCTAATTATCTTCTTTATTGTTACCCTAATTTTTGTTGTAACGATGGATCAGTTTGTATTGCCGCGGTACGTATCTCACGGCAAGGAGCTAACAATGGTTGATGTACGTGATAGCTCCTATACCGAAGCTAAGAATATTTTGTTGGAATTGGGATTTCAAGCAATCGCCGTTGATACCCTTGAAAACACCGAGCTGCCGCCTGAGACTGTTATAGATCAACAACCCTTACCGGGAGCAGCGGTAAAGCAAGGGCGGATAGTTCGTTTAGTGATTACCAGCGGAGAGCGTTTTTTCCCGATGCCGAACCTGGTTGGTAAGGTACTCAAAGCAGCTCAATTAGAGCTGGATCGCCAGCATCTGAATGTCAGTTCAACCACCGAAGAATTTTCCTCCGACAAACCGCCTGGTGTCGTAACACGTCAATCCATTCGTCCGGGGCTGATGGTTTCCTCCAAAGATACTCTTGAGTTAGTGATTAGTAAGGGACTACCGCCGAGTCAGCTGGAAGTTCCCGACCTGTTTGGAATGAATCTTGATGAAGCCAAAGCCGCTATCCGTAAAGCCGGATTCAAAATTGGGACGATTCGTTATATTCCAAACGACGAACTGGTAGCTTATACGGTTATCCGCCAGAATCCAGAATGGGGCACGCTTCTTGATAATCCAGTTCCCATCAATCTTGAAGTAACCATCGCATCTCATCCGGAGTAAAATTTTATGGAAATTGTACCCTCATTGTTATCGGCTGATTTTACCCGCCTCAAAGAGGAGATTCAGGCGGTCGAGCGAGCCGGTGCCCGACGCTTGCATCTGGATATTATGGATGGTCATTTTGTGCCGAATATTACCATCGGTCCGTTCATCGTTGCAGCAATCCGGAAAATTACTAAACTCCACTTGGAATCGCATTTGATGATTGCCAATCCAGAAAATTATATTGATAAGTTTATCAAAGCCGGTACCAATACAGTGATTATCCATGTAGAGAATAATGAGAATATTATCGAAAATTTACAGCATATTCGCGATCTGAGGGCTAAAGCCGGATTGGTCTTAAATCCCCCAACACCTTTTGCTGCCATTGAAAATTATTTGGAATATATTGATCATCTGCTGGTTATGACGGTTAATCCCGGATTTGGTGGGCAGGCGATGATTAAAAAAGCTCTGACTAAGGTTACTCTCGCCAAGCCTTATCAACAAAAATATAACTTTCTGATTGAAGTGGATGGCGGGATCCACCTTCGCACTCTGGCTGTTGTCAAGGCTGCCGGAACCGATTTATTTGTAGCGGGTTCGGCAATCTTTTCAGCAAAGGATCCTGGTGTTTCCTACAGGTTATTATCGGAGAAGTTGATTAATGCGTGAAATCCCCAGAGGAGAACGAGGTCGTAAAGCAATCCACTATACCGCGACTTTGATTCCTCTAATTTACCATTTCCTGGTTGACAAGCGGATTGCGATTATCATTCTTGGTATCTTGACTGGTAGTATTATGATAGCGGAATTGTCAAGAATGATTATTCCCAATTTGCGAGAATTATATTTACGGATTTTTGGTGATTTGACTCGCCCTCATGAGCATCAGAATAACCTGACCGGGGCTTCTTATGTTTTTTTGGGTTCGTTTATGGTCGTCTGGTTATTTCCCAAACCGATTGCTGTCGTAGCCCTGTTATTTCTAACGGTAGGCGATTCTACTGCCTGCCTGATTGGAATGTCATTTGGACAGATTAGAATTTGGAGGCAGAAAACCATGGAAGGCACTCTGGCTTTTATTCTGTCCAGCTTGTTGGTAACCTGGTGGGTTCCGCATATTCCTTTTTGGGTAAAATTGATCGGTGCCTGTGCTGCCAGTATCTTGGAACTGATTCCCTGGCGCTTCGACGATAATCTGACAATTCCTTCCTTGTCGGCGTTAGTAATGTATTTTCTGATCTAAGCACTCGCTTAAATATGTCTTTCATCAATTCATTCTTTCTTTATCTATTGCCGCTGGTTTTGATTCCCGTGGTAATCCATCTTATTGGTCGGCAAAGGTTTTATCGGCAGGAATTTAGCACGCTACGCTTTCTGCATCAGCTCGAGCAAAACCTGATTCGGAAGCTCAAGATTCGCCAGCTAATCCTGTTGATTTTACGAATGCTCTTAGTGTTGTTAGTTATTCTGGTATTTGCCAGACCTTATCGTACAATCGAATCGGCGGGTATCTATGTTGGCCGGGGCGAGACGCTATATTTACTGATAGATAACTCGCTCTCGATGCAAGGTGAAACACGGGGCGCAAATCTGCTCAGCAAGGGAGTCGAAGCCGTCCTGTCAGCCGGAGAAAATATTGATTTTCCAGTTTATGTTAAGCTGATCGAATCGGTTGCCGGAGGCAACGTTCAGGATTGCGGCCTGGTAACAGACTTGTCATCTTTAACGAAGTTAATGCAATCCATCAAACCGACTAATCAGTGGGGAAGATTAGATTATGCACTTCGAAACATCCAACAGGATATTCGCCTTCATCATGAATTGAATCCGGCAGTCTGGGTCGTTACTGATTTCCAGAAATCCTCATGGCAAAGTGCCGACTTGCCAGTTCCTGCAATTCAGTCTCTTTTTAAACAAACCAGTGCCAGAGTCATCTTTTTCCCCGTGTTTGGAGACAAAAACAATGCTGCTTTGGCACAAGCCGAAATTCCCAGTCAGATTCTGGAGAGTGAACGCATTGCTACCGTACAGGCTAGGGTTGTAAACTGGGGGGAATCAATCCTGGAAACACCTATTGCTCTTTTCTTAAATGATCAGAAACGGGGTCAATCCTTGCTGAGTATTTCCGGCAAAGGTCAGGCGGAAGTTCAATTCGAATTTATCCCCGGTAAAACCGGATTTCTAACCGGTTATGTGAAGATTAACGACGATAATCTCATGGCTGATAATCTGCGATTTTTTCTACTGAATATTCCTCCCCGGATTCGTGTATTGGTCGTAACCCGCTTTACCGAGGATGCTGAATATATTCAGCGCAGTCTCAGTCTTAAAGGGATGTCTAATATTGACACGAAAATTGTGCCCATAGAACTATTTGGAGTTGAGGATCTTTCTGTCCGGGATTTACTAATTTTTACCAATGTTGACCAGCTGCCGGGGAATATTTGCCAGAGGATTCGTGACTTCTTGAATACGGGCAAAGGGCTCCTGATTTTTCCCGGTAAGGATTGCACTCCTTCCAATTTTAATTCGCTGTGGGGTGGTCAATTTGGTTTCCCGCGCTGGCGCACGACCCGGGAGGCGGAACCGGGACAATCTTTAAGAATTGGGAAAATAAAACCGGAGCATCCGATTTTCAGGAATGTCTGGAGGGAAAACCGGTCACTTCTCTATTCCCCCGACTTTTATCTGGTTCCCGGCTTTAGTCTTGGTAAGGGACAGACGGCAATTGCCAGTTTTGAGGACAATACACCTTTTCTAATTGAATTGCAGACAGAAAAAGGAATCGGTCTGCTGATGGCTACCGCGCCGATTCAAGAGTGGACCAACCTGCCCTTGACAGGTCTGTTTCCGACCTTGATGAACCGGTTGGTTTTGTATCTATCCCGGCAGGGTTTGCAAGAGCCGGAATATAATGTCGGGGACACTGTCCGGGTTGCACTGCTACGTAGTGAGACGGAAGCCCTGAATATTCTAACTCCTGATGGACGTTCCATAAAGGTAATTACCGATAAACAGACCGGGCGGCTCTCTTTTTATGAAACCGAGAAGCCGGGAATTTATTTTATCACTTCAAAGGGTCAGGTAGTTAAAGGGGTTGTGGTTAATAATCCAGCAGAGGAGAGCAGTCCGCTCTTTTTGGAGGAGACTGATTTTAAGAAGCTGATCTCCCAGAATCCGGGTCGGATGGATTTCTATTCAGTCGGTGATTCAGAATCCGGGTCGCCGTTGCATCAAGCTCGTGAGTACAGTGACTGGTTGATTCTAATAGTATTCGTGCTGGCGCTGTTCGAAAGTTATCTCGGTCGGGCAAATCGCAAATTGAGAGGTAAAATTCTGAATGGCTGAGCGGGTTTTATTGGTAGGCTTAATTCATCCCGGCCAATCTCATCAAATCGTGATGGATCATCTTTTGGAATTGAATGATTTAGTCAGGACATTGGGATATGAAGCAGGGAGTGAATTTGTTGTAAATCTGTCCCGAATCGAATCGGCTACTTATCTGGGTAAAGGGAAACTGGAGGAGTTAAAAAGTCAAATTGGGCAATTTAATCCAGATAAGGTTATTTTTGACGATGATTTGTCACCGACTCAGTCACGAAATTTGGAAAAGCTGCTGCATATAGAGGTAGGTAATCGGAGTGAAGTCATCCTCGATATTTTTGCCCGGCACGCGCGTACCAGAGAAGCCAAAACCCAGGTTGAACTGGCGACTTTGGAATATCAGCTACCGCGTTTAGCCCGACGCTGGCGGCATCTCGAACGTCAAGCAGGTGGTACTCGAATGCGCAGTGGTGCGGGTGAAAAACAGATCGAGATTGATCGACGCCTGATTCGCCAGCGGATAGGTCATCTCAAGAAAGAGCTGCTGCGGATTGACCGGGAACGGGATGTTCAGCGAAAGGGGCGAGAGGGATTTTACCAGGTTGCTTTAGTCGGTTATACAAATGCCGGCAAGTCAACTCTGATGAACCTTTTTACCAATTCTTCGATATTGGTAGAAGATAAACTTTTTGCGACTCTGGATACTACCGTCAGAATCTGGAAGATTGATCAACATCATAAAATCCTGCTGAGTGATACCGTGGGATTTATCCGTAAACTGCCACCCCATCTGGTAGCTTCATTTCGCAGTACCCTGAAAGAGGCTCAGCAGGCTGACCTGATCATTAAGGTTATTGATATCAGCAATCCGTTTTGTTTGGAACATCTGAAAACGGTTGACGAGGTCCTGATCCAGTTAAATTTATATCCCAAGCCAAACTTGACGGTTTTTAATAAAATTGACCAGATGGATAGTGACATTTACCAGCAGGTAATCCGGGAATATCCGGAAGCTATTTACTTATCGGCTCTTAAACAGTTGAAGGTTGACGATCTGCGCACTCGAATATTGGCTAAACTTCATGAAGAGGAGCAGCGGATTAACTTGAAATTACCATTGGATCAGGTCAAGCCAATTGCCCTGATTCGCGATAATAGCTGGGTATTAAATGAGAGTTATTATGATGGTTCGGTGCAGCTGGATTTTCTCTGCTACCGACGGGTCTGGAACTGGCTGAAGCAGGTTTTGAAACAGGAGCTGGTGTGCAAAAACCAGAATCTTCCTTTAGTTTAATTGGTGCCAGTCGAACTGGTATCTCGCTCGCCTGGCATCTGGTGAAAGCTGGCTACAAACCTGCATTTGTCTGGAGTCGGAATAGTGATTCGGTTCATAAAGCCCTGAGCTATATTAAGTTTGACAAAAGTTCTATCCGTTTATCAGCGATTCCCAGGGATTGTCAGTGGATTGTCATTGCTGTTCGGGATGACATCATTGGTAATATTGCCAGCAGATTAGCCGGTTTTATGAAATCTGCAGAAGGGATAAAAGTATTCCACACTTCCGGAGCATGGGATTCGGCAATTTTGAAACCACTTCACGAGGCAGGATTTGAAGCGGGTTCTTTTCATCCCTTAATTGGTATACCTGACATAGCTACTGGTATTAAGATAATTCCGGGAACGGTTTTTAGTTGCGAAGGACAAATTCAGGAAGACCTGATTCGTCTTGCTGTGGAAATTGGTGGGCGAGGTGTTGCTCTTCGTTCCGATCAAAAGGAGCTGGTTCATGTAGCAGCAGTATTTCTCAATAACTACCTGACTGTATTGGTGCAGGCGTTGAAACGGTTTGCTAATCAGTGGAGTATTGATTCGGAAACATTCCATGTTTTATTAGAAAGGCTGCCGCAGCAAGCTCTCGAAAAAGCCTGGAATCAGCCAATTGCCGATTCTCTGAGCGGACCGGCGGTCAGAGGTGATCGTAAGACGATTCAGAAACATCGTCAATTATTGCAGCAATCGCCGGAACTGGGCAAATTGTACAATCAGTTTCTGACTCTTACAAAAAAGTTGTTGGCGGAATGAAATTATACCAAAACCGAATATATGAGGAAAGATTATGAAGAAGGCAGTTATTGGATTAATAATAATGCTGGTGTTGGTTCAGCTAAAGGCGCAAGAACGGAAGTTATTCTGGGATGGCTACGATTGGCAAAAGATTGATTATGTAACCCGGGAATATCCGGAGTACCGGTACTGGATCAAGAGCGCCTATCTCAGCGGTTTATTCGATGCTAAATTGTTTTATCGAGTAAAAGCAATGAATTTTGCCAAATCCTGTCCGGATTCGGTATTTACCGATTTGATCGAGCCGGCTGAAATGCGTTCGTTGATCACCGGACTTGATAGTTTTTATCAGGATAATACGATAAAATATCTGCCACTTCCCAGTGCGTTAATTGCTACGATTATGATTCAGATGAATCGCTCGCCGGATGAAATAAACAAATATATTCGGGATAGTCAGAAGTGGATTAACGAGTTAGTTAAGACCTTTATGAAGGATTAGCTATTCGTCTTTCGGAATAATTTCCCCGCATTCGGGGCAGACCATATAGAGATCCTTTTCACCAAAAAAACGCAGGAGAGTAATCCGATAACGCGCCGTACCGGACATATTTGGTCGCTGGGTTAGGACCACGCTCCGTGATTTTGATTCGGAGGGACGCAGGGGAACCTCATAATCATGGAGAATCTGTAAAAATTTCTTTTCTGTGACTCGCTCGGAATTATCGTAAATATCAATATAGCCGGCGATTTCGCTGACTTCACGTTTGGTTTGGTTGGCAACCTCGACTGTAATGCGGATTATATTGTTATCCAATTGCCGGACTACAACACTTGATACCTGGACCGTGCCTTGAGCCGAAAGAAATGTTATTAATGAAAATATCAATGCCCCAAAGGATAATTGTTTCATAATAGCCTCAATTAGTTCGTTAAAATATATCATATGTGTGGATTAGATGCAAGCCACGGCTTTTCCTTGATTGGATGATTGCGGATGCATAACTTTTAACCGTGAGTTAGATTGCTGAGAGATTAAATGAACCGGATGAAATTGAAGCAGGTTTTCGAGTTTTTACAGAGACCGTCAGTGGTCAAACTATCCAGATCCGCAGTGATGCGAATTTTAGCATCGCGGGCACTCGTGATGGATTTCATTGCGCAGGGCAAAACAGTTTATGGTATCAACACCGGCTTTGGCCGATTGAGTACGGTCAAAATACCTGAGGAAGAACTGGCGGCTTTGCAGGTTAACCTGCTGCGCAGTCATGCCTGCGGCGTTGGTCAACCGATTCCATCTAGTATTGTAGCCCCAATGATGTTTCTGAAAATCCATAACCTTGCGGCGGGCTACAGTGGTTGTTCGCTCGAAGTTATTGAAAAACTGGTTGAATTATTGAATAAGCAGATCTATCCGGTCATCCCTTCGCGTGGTTCGGTGGGAGCTTCGGGTGATCTGGCTCCTCTGGCCCATCTCAGTTTACCCTTGATCGGGGAAGGTGAAGTCGAATATCAGGGGCAAACCGTTGCCGCCAGCAAACTGGTTAAGGATGGGATTTACCAGCCAGTAGTTTTAGGACCGAAGGATGGTTTATCGCTGATCAATGGCACTCAATATTCCACGGCTCTCTTAATTTATGCTCTGGCGCAGTCGAAAGATTTATTTTTATTAGCTGAGCTGGCTGCAGCAATGAGTACTGAGGCGGTTCTGGCAACCGACAAACCGTTCAACGATGCAATTCAAAAAGTTCGCTGCCAGAAGGGTCAGCAAATCGTTGCCAGACACCTCCGTAATTTTTTGAGAAGCAGTCAAATTATTAAATCCCACATCAATTGCAGCAAAATCCAGGATCCCTACTCCTTTCGCTGTGTGCCACAGGTAATGGGGGCTGTTTTTGATACTATCCAGTTCGTTGAGGAAATCGCCGAGAATGAGATTAATGCAGTTACAGATAATCCCCTTGTCTTTAGTGCGGACAATCAAATAATTTCAGGTGGAAATTTTCATGCTGAGCCAATTGCTTTGACGGCTGATTATCTCGCTATTGCCTTGACGGAATTAAGCAATATTGGCGAACGAAGGATTGCGACATTAGCCGATCCCACCCTCAGCAGTTTACCAGCCTTCTTGGTTGACAATAGCGGGGTGAACTCTGGATTTATGATGGCGCATGTGACGGCGGCAGCCCTTTGTGCCGAAAACCGAACTCTCTCTCATCCGGCTTCCACGCAGAATATTCCAACCTCGGCGAATCAGGAGGACCACGTCAGCATGGCTCCTAATGCCGGCTTGAAATTATTACAGATCATCGAGAATTTTAGCCAGATTGTCTGGATTGAATTTTTAGCTGCTGCCCAGGGAATTGATTACCGGCAGAATTTGCTGAGTGGTGAGGGAACCAGGATAGCTTATCAAAAAATCCGTTCATTAGTAGAACATCTTAGCAAAGATCGTCAACTCTTCTTAGATTTGCGAAAAGCCACTGAATTTTTTAATGACTTAAATTTTATCACCCAAATAAGGGAAATTGCTAACCAGTAAAATCATAAACTAACAGGGATTGATATGACAAAAAAAGTAAAACGCCAGGGTCTGACTTTCGATGATGTATTACTGATTCCCGCGAAATCTGAGGTGTTGCCAAAGCAGGTAGATGTTACCACTCAACTGACCAAAGAAATTCAGTTAAATATTCCGCTTGTCAGTGCGGCAATGGACACCGTAACCGAAGGGGATATGGCGATTGCCATTGCCCGTGAAGGAGGAATCGGCATCCTGCATAAGAATATGACGATCGAGGCGCAGGTTGCCGAAGTAAACCGGGTAAAACGTTCCGAAAGTGGGATGATCGTCAATCCGGTGACTCTTGCTTCGACTAATACGATTAGGGAAGCGCTTGACATCATGGCTAAATACTCAATCTCGGGTATCCCGATTGTGGATAACGGACATCTCGTCGGGATCCTGACCAACCGTGATATTCGTTTCGAAACTAATTTGGATCAGACCATCGCGCAGCGAATGACAAAAGAGAATTTGGTAACGACTCCGGTCGGGACAACCCTGGAGGAAGCCGAAAAAATCCTGCAGCAGCATCGGGTCGAAAAGCTATTAGTTGTAGATCCCCAGGGTCGGTTGAAGGGCTTGATTACGGTAAAGGATATTTTAAAGAAGAAGAAGTTTCCCAATGCTGCTAAGGATAGTCTCGGTCGGCTGCGGGTTGGTGCGGCAGTTGGGGTTGCGGGTGATTTCCTCGAGCGAGCTAAGCGGTTAATCACCGAATCAGTGGACGTCCTTGTCGTGGATACGGCTCACGGACATTCTCTGGGTGTCATTAAAGCGGTAAAGGAATTAAAGCGCTTATTTCCTAACACCGAGGTGATTGCCGGCAATGTCGCCACTCCGGGAGCGACCAAGGCGCTGATTGATGCCGGGGCAGATGCGGTCAAGGTCGGCATCGGTCCGGGTGCAATTTGTACGACACGGGTAATAACCGGAGTTGGTGTTCCTCAATTGACTGCAGTTGTAGAATGTACCGAAGTGGCTTTGAAAACCGGGGTTCCGGTAATTGCTGATGGGGGAATTCGGTATTCAGGGGATATTGCCAAAGCATTAGCAGGCGGTGCCAGTACGGTAATGTTGGGTTCTTTATTGGCAGGGATGGATGAAAGCCCGGGTGAGACGGTACTATATGAAGGTCGGGTTTACAAGACTTATCGGGGAATGGGTTCCTTGGCTGCTATGGCCCGGGGCAGTAAAGATCGCTACTTTCAAGAATCGGAAGATGTTAAGAAGTTGGTCCCTGAAGGGATTGAAGGGATTGTACCCTATAAGGGCGCTCTCCATGATACAGTTTACCAATTGATCGGTGGCGTACGAGCCGCGATGGGTTATTGTGGCGCTCACACGATTAGTGAGCTGCAGCAGAAAGCAGAATTTATCAAAGTCACTTCAGCTTCGATTCAAGAAGGGCACCCTCACGATATTAGGATAAGCAAGGAAGCCCCAAACTATCGGACTGATGTTTATTAGATTAGAGGATTATTCAGGATAATTTTGCGATGTGGGCGGCGAGTCTGGATTTCTTATTCGCAGCACTATTTTTATGAATTATGCCTTTGCCCGCAATCGAGTCAATTGTTGAAACTGTTTTTTGGAAAAGTGGTTCGGCTTCAGCCTTACTTGGTGCTGCCTTTACCTTTTTTATCATGGTTTTCATCAGGGATTTATAATGCTTGTTGCGAACTCTGGCCTTTTCTGCTTGACGTATCCGTTTTGCAACTGAACCCTTTTTGCTCATTAAACTCCTTTCGTAAGCTTCCAAACAGGATGCAAATTTATTTATCTCGACTTTGAATAACAAAGGAAAAAAACAATTTATATCCTATTATTGGTACTTAAACTGGTCTTGATTGTCATCGGCATCCTGGTAGGATTTTTAATTCTGATATTGGCTTTGCCGATTTATATTGAAGCTCGCGGTAAATTTGAAAGGCAACGTAAGGCAGCCGCTCTCAGTGCATATTTCATTTTAAAAATTGTGCGTATCCGGTTGATATATGAACCGGATTTGCTGCGAATACTCATTGGATTACCAGGTTTTTGGTTGTCGGTTTATCGGCATACTCCTGCCAAAGAGGCTGGTAAGAAAGCGGCGAAGGAGCAGCCACCGAAAACCAAGAAGGAGAAAAGGCGAAAATCAAAAATGTCACTCACCGGTTGGTTTGGCTTTGCCAAAGAAATGCTGCCGCGGGCATTTCGGCCGATTCGCTTCAGGGGAGTTAATGGAGATTTGACAGTTGGGTTCGCAAATCCGGCAGTTGCCGGCTTATTTTTTTCGGGCTATTACCTGTTCCGGTTTACCCTTGATTTTCTCAAGAATGTAAACATTAAACCGGATTTTAAACACTCAGGATTAGTGGGGAATTTTAAGCTGCACGCTTCAATTCATTTGATTCGATACTTTCCAATCCTTATCTTTGCATATATAAATTATCGTAAACGTGTTCGTAAAGTGAAGGAGAAATAAAAATGGTTGAAAACCTGATTGATACTCTGCTGGGGAAATTAAAATCTTTGGTAGATTCCGAAACGGTCGTCGGTAAAGCAATAGAAGTGGGTGAGACTACGATTATCCCGGTTACCAAAATTTCCTTCGGATTTGCAGCCGGAGGTAATTTGGGTAAGGATGAGAAGGATAAGAGCTCGGGCGGTGGCGGCGGTGCTTTTATTGAGCCAGTAGCAATCATAACCGTGGAAAAAGGCGAAGTCAAGGTCCATAGTTTGAAGGATGGAAGTCTGGCAAAAGTTTTTGAAATGGTTCCCGGAATCCTGAAAAAGCTGACCCAGTCCAAAGGCAAAAAGAAAGGTAAATCCGAGTAATTTTACTAATTGGTTAAAAACTTTTTCTTGGATTTTTTTATCCTACCAACTATTTTTTGACGAGGGTAATAAAAAATGGATGAAACAGTATTAAAAAATATTCCGTTATTTGCCGATTTGCGGGACGAAATCCTGGACAAGATTTATGAATTATTACAGAAGCGGATCTACAAGAAGAATAACATGATTCTCATGGAAGAGGATACCGGCGACACGCTGTTTATTTTGAACAAGGGTAGTGTTAAAATTACCCGGATGAGTGATGAGGGGCGTGAAGTTATTCTGTCAATCCTGGGAGAGGGTGATTTTTTTGGAGAGATGTCAATTTTCGATGGGGAGAGCCGTTCGGCTAATGTCATTGCGCTGGATGATACGGAAGTATTCATCTTGAAGCGCGGTGACTTTTTAGATTTGCTCGAGAAACACCCGAAAATCGCCATAGCCCTGCTGCAAGAAATGGCAGTTCGGTTGCGAAAATCCGATCAGCAAATCGAGGGGCTTTCACTAAGCGATGCCGAAAGTCGAATTGCCATGACCATCATTCGCTTGGCGGAAGACCTCGGAGTAATTAAGCTGGGACAGGTAATTGTCGAAGGTCTTCCTTTTCAGCAGGATATTGCCAACATGGCAGGAACCTCTCGCGAAACCGTCTCCCGCATGCTAAAATTATTAGAACGGAAAAATTGGATTCAGCGCAAAGGGCGGAAGTTGATTGTTATGAATTATGATGAATTTGTGAAAGAATTCGGTTAATCAGTTTAAGATTAAATCAAAAGAATTAAAGGGATTGCACTGTCAGCAATCCCTTTTTGATTGGGGTCAGATCCGGATCCACGCAGTGAAAAAGGTTGGCTTCAATGCTGAATACTCTCAATAATGGCTGTTTTTCTGGAATGGGATTTTTATATTTATGATATATTTTTGAGATGTTATTAGTGATGTATCAATGAGAATGAGACTAGGGAAGGGGGGCAGCGCAAACGATATGGCCGAAATGGGCTTTCTCGATCATCTCGAGGAGCTGCGCTGGCGCTTGCTAAAAGCCCTGTTTAGTATCATTATTTTTACTTTTATTGCCTTTATGGTTTCCGACATATTCATCCAGTTCCTGCTTAGACCTGCGCGTCTGCTTCAACCAGATATGAAGATTCAGGTTCTCAAAGTGCAGGGAATGCTAATGTTGAAATTTAGCATTGCGTTAGTCATGGGAATAGTATTTTCCATCCCGGTTATTGCTTATCAGTTTTGGGCTTTTGTCGCTCCTGGTTTATATCCCAGCGAAAAGCGCTGGGGCCCCTGGTTGGTAATCAGTGTGACCATCTTTTTTCTAGCTGGGGTAACTTTTGCCTATTTTGTGTTAATTCCTTTTGCGATCAAGTTTCTGGTTGGGATTGGCACTACCGAAATCGAGAAAAATATTTCGATTGACTACTATGCCAAGTTTGTGTTGCAGCTTTTAATTGCCGCCGGAGTTATCTTCCAGATGCCGGTGGTTTCATTTATCCTGACTAAGATGGGATTAGTCACTCCTAAATTTCTGCGCAAGAGCTGGCGCTACGCAGTGATCATCATTCTAATCTTTGCTGCGTTTATCACACCACCGGATCCGGTCAGTATGATCATGATGGGTATTCCGTTGTTTTTACTTTATGAATTCAGTATTTTGGTATCTAAAATAGCGATGAAAAAAGCTGAACCTGATTCAAATAGTAATGCCTCAGAAAGTTAGTATAGCCAATCCAGTCGAATTACTCTCAAAGCCGGTTTATCCGGAGTTGCAGCTATTTCGTCGGGAGTTTGAAATTGCTTTATCATCTGAAGTTGTCCTGATTAGTGAGATTTCTCGTTATATCCTGAAACAAAAGAGTAAACGCATTCGCCCGATTCTGGTACTGTTGTCAGCCAAGCTCTGCGGCGAGTCTAATCCGAACAGTATCGTTGCTTCCTGCTTAGTTGAAATTTTACATACGGCGACACTGATTCATGATGATATTATTGATGAGGCTGCCGTTCGTCGCGGGATGCCCTCGGTGAATGCGGTATGGAAGAATAAGGTAGCAGTGCTAATGGGTGATTTTCTATTCAGTCGGGCGCTGACGAATATGCTGCGAATCCAGAATTTTGAGCTCTTGAATCTCTTATCCCGAACCTCAGAAGCGCTTAGTGCGGGCGAGATTCTCCAACTGGAAAAGAGCTCTAATAATGGTATGGAAGAGGAGAGTTATTTTCGGATGATCTGGCTGAAAACGGCCTCGCTGTTTGCGACCAGTTGTAAAGTGGGTGCACTGACTGTTGGTACTGATTCGACCAAAGCCGAAGCTTTGTATGAATTTGGTAAATATTTAGGGATTGCTTTTCAGATAAAGGATGATCTTTTCGATTATACTGGCAAGGAGATTAATCTGGGCAAGCCAATCGGGCGTGACCTGAAATCAAATCTGGTAACACTGCCATTGTTATTCCTGCTGAATAAGTTACCGCAAGCCCGCAGCCGGAAAATCAGGGAGCTGATCAGCCGTGGTCTGGAGCCGGGTGATGTCAAGGAAATAAATAATTTGATTTTGGAGGTTGGTGGAGTTGACTATGCCCGGTCCAAATTAAACGAATATTCGGAAAAAGCCCACAGAGCACTGGATGTTTTCCCGGATTCCGAAGTGAAACAAGCGCTGCTTGGTTTTATTGATTTCAACCAGGACAGGACAAGTTGAATCCGGTTAAAGAAACGCTGAAGATTCTGGTAATTCGCTTAAGTTCTTTGGGAGATATTGTGGTGTTGACGCCGATTTTCAGGGCTCTCCGAGGTCGCTTCTCTACCGCTCAGATTGATTGTTTAACCAAAATAGAATTCCAGCCTCTCTTACAATATAATCCATATATATCCCGGGTATTGACTTTCGATACTTCAATAGGATTATCGGGTTGGATTAACCTTTGTCGGCTGCTGCAAACCGAGAGTTATGATCTTTACCTTGACATGCATGCCAATCTTCGCAGTCACATTCTTGGTTATTATTTACACCAGACGCGGTTACTTCGATTGCATAAGCCCAGATTAAAACGTTTTTTTTTATTTTATCTGTATCTTAATCTGTTTCCCAAAAATTTTCGTCTGCTGAGTGAATATCTCAAAGTATTGGCACCTTTGGATTTAGTTACGGAAGGGCTCTTGCCAGAGATTTTTTTAAGCGAGACGGTAATTAAAAGCGCTGACGTAATCCTGAAAGACCATCAAATAAGCGGACCATTTGCGGTATTATTACCAATCGCCACCTGGATCAATAAACGGTATCCCGTTGAGCGATATAAAGAGTTGGCCGGTCGAATTTGGGAAACCTATCATCTGCCGGCTGTCTGGTTGGGCGGAAAAAGGGATCACTTTCTTCGAGAGGCTGGTATTCCAAATAATGCAAGTAATATTTTGTTGATTGGTGAAACATCCTTGGCAGAATCGTTGGCAATTTTGTCGCGGAGCGCGCTTGTTATTGGCAATGATACCGGTTTGAGCTATGCGGCCGAAGCTCTGGGGATTCCTTTGATTTTAATTTTAGGGCCTACTTCGCGTGAGACTGGCGCCGGTCATCATTGCCCGGGAAGCTATACTATTGAGAAACAGCTCTGGTGCCGACCCTGTTCGCAAAAGGGTGATCGGCGCTGCTATCGCCGGCATCAGTATTGTTTGGAAGGCATTAGTGTAGGTGAGATATTTCAAGTAGTCAGCTCCGTATTAAACAGGATCAAGTGATGACGTTTTTTTGGATTATTCTATATAATTTATTGGCAGTTCCGGCTGGATTTCTCTACCTCCAGATATTTGCTCTTTTTGATCCCAAGATCCGGAAAGGGATTTCGGGAAGAAAGCTTACCTGGCATAATCTTAAACGGTTTCGGGAGCAGTATCCCCACAAAACCGTATATCTAGTTCATTCGGCATCGCTTGGAGAATTTGAGCAAGCAAAGCCGGTAATCCGGAGCCTGAAAGTAATCCGGCCGGATGTTTTAATTGTTGCCAGTTTTACCTCTCCCAGCGGTTTCATTCATGCCCGACGACTCGCGGAAGTGAGTTTAATGATCTATTTACCCTTTGACAGTTTTTTTCGGACCAGACGTTTTATCAAGCTACTCAAACCACAGAAAATTATTTTTGTCGCTTATGAGCTCTGGCCAAACTTGATTACTAATGCTCGGCGGCATCATGTTACTACCTATCTGATATCGGCGCGCATTCGGGAAAAGAGCTCTAAATTTTATCCGGTGCTGAAACATTTCTTTCGTGAATTGTACCGGTTGCTGGATTATGTCTATGCGGTTTCGGAACGGGATTGTGAATCGGTTAAAAATCTGACCGGCAGCCTGCAGATCAAATTACTGACTCTGGGTGATACCCGTTATGATCAGGTTCTCGATCGTGCCCGGAACAGTATGAAGGCTAATCTGAACCGTCTTTTCAGCGCTGGCTTTGTGCTGATTGGGGGTAGTATTTGGCCACAGGATGCACGGAATCTGTTGCCAGCAGTGATTCGAATTTTTAAGGAATTTTCGCAATTTTGCTGTATTCTGGCACCCCATGAGCCAAACGATTATGCCCTTGAAATGCTCGAAGATCATTTTAATCGTGAACGGATTGCCAGCGTCCGCCTGGGTAAAATAAAAGCCTATCCGGTGATCGAGCGAGTTGTTTTGGTAGATCGAATTGGGATTCTGGCTGAGCTCTATCACCAGGCCCAGTTGGCTTTCATTGGCGGTGGTTTTCGTGGTTCGGTCCATAATGTGATGGAGCCGGCAGTTGCAGGGCTGCCAGTACTTTTTGGCCCGGAATATCACAATTCGCGGGAGGCTGAATTATTGGTGCAAACCGGAGGCGGATTTGTCTGCGAAGACGAAGCTAGTCTTTACCGTAACCTGCGCGTTTTTCTCTCTGATTCAGCAGTATACAAACGGGCGTCGCATGCTTCGCGTCAGGTGATTCTGGACAATATGGGAGCTTCAGCCCGAATCGTGAAAGAAATCCTGGAGAGTGATTGAATATTGAATTATTTGAGCTGACTTTTCACTATAAAAATAACCAACCGATTTTCGAGCATCTAAGTTTATCTATTCCCCTCCAGCGCTGGGTAGTCATCACTGGCAGCCGCGGTTCAGGTAAAACTACATTGGTAAAGCTCATTGCCGGATTATTGAAACCGGATCAAGGCAGAATCATATTTCCCGGGGACGTAATTAATCGCTCGGGTTTTCATTTTGGTTATCTGTTTCAGAATCCCGATGATCAGCTGATTCATTTCAATATTGAGCGAGAGCTCGCGTTTAATCTTGAAAACCGCGGTATCGAGCCGCGTATGATGAGGGTAAAAGTAGAAAATGCTTTGAAGGAAATCGAGCTGTTTGAACGGCGGGCTGAATCGCCTAATAATCTTTCTGGCGGGGAGAAACAGCAGCTGGCCCTGGCGGGAATGATGATCAGTCAGCCGCAGATTTTAATCCTAGATGAGCCCTGTTCGTTCCTTGACATTTTTGCTCAAATTGATTTACAATCGAAGGTAAAAAAACTGGGTCAAGAGCAGTTGAGCATTCTCTGGATCAGCCAGGAAGATCACGAAATCCGCCTGGCGGATTATGTCATCTGTTTAAATCAAGGGCAGGTGATTTTTGCGGGAGAGGTTCAGGATTATTTTAGACGATTCGGGAAACGGACCGATGAAGCCTGAACTGCTATTGGATATAAATTGTATTCGCCACTGCTTTCAGCCTGAGATGGCTTTTCGGCTGGTGATGGAGGAGCTGACGCACAAATTTCAGGGCATATTAGGGCTATATGGATTATCAGGCTCAGGAAAAACAACCTTAAGTAAAATCCTGGCGGGGATTATTCATCCTCAGATCGGTGATTTTAGATTTTGTTTCAAAGGATCGCCAGCTGCCGCACCTCGGATTATCTATTCCCCCCAGTTTCCGGAGAGAATCTTCCTTGGTGTCCGAGTGCAAGATACGGTTGACCGGATTGTTGCCCACCGGACAGATGGCATTAAGGTTAAAGACCGCCTGGTAAATTTCCTCAAAAAATTTGGTGTTGGTTATCATGAGATTGAATCAAGATGCGGATTCGAATTGAGTGGCGGCGAAGTCCGTCGGCTGGCCCTTTGTTTGAGCATGTCGCTCATGCCGGATTTATTGATTCTGGATGAACCAACGATTGCGATGGGGCCAACGGGGAAAGCGCAGTTGGTCGCGATTTTGAACGACTGTCTATTAGACATTCAGGTGATTGTTGTCTCGCATGATTTTAATTTGATTAGAAAAATCTGCCAGAAATGCTGGATTTTGCACCATGGAAGCCTTATTTTTAGGGGTAACTTGAGCGAGTTGAAAACTCGTACAGAAGTTAAGAAAATGGTCGGTATTCATTTATTTGATGACTATTGGATAGAGGGCTAAAGAAGTATGGGAATAGTGAAGCAGAATATTGTCCGACGCAAGTATGAGGAAATGAACCCTGATCGGGTTGTGACTCTTTCGAATATGATATCAATTTTGCGGGTTTTCTTGACCCTGCCGATTTTGTACTTCCTGCGTGCCGGCCGAGGCAAAATCGCATTAATTTTTATCATTATTGCCATTGCTTCTGATATGTTGGATGGTTGGCTGGCGCGGGTCAGCCATGAGATTACTGAGCTAGGCAAGGTTCTGGATCCTTTTGCGGATAAGGTCGTAATTTTTAGTGTAATGTTGTTTCTCATTTTTACCGATCGGATGCCGATCTTTTATTTTATTATCCTGGCTGTCAGAGACCTGACAATTGCTCTGTTTAGTGTTTATCTGATGAATAACTGCAAGATTACTCCCTATGCGAATTTGACCAGTAAGGTCTCAATCTATTTTACCACGGCAACGGTGCTGGCGTTTATCTATTCTAATACTCTGGGGCGATGGATTAATCCGATCATGTGGACTTCCATCGCTCTCCTATTTATATCCTGGGTGCAATATATCATTACTTTTATCAAGCAGATTATTGCAGCAAAAAAGAAAATGGCGGTTCCGGGCCAGGAAAATCGGCTTTCTCAGGGTTTGCAGAAAACCGGGACTGGCATTGCCGCACGGTTGCCGTTAGTGGGTAAATATTTTCGGATTGAGCAGGATATGTTGACAGCGATCGAGGAGACTCTCCTCGCTGCGGATATGGGTGTGGAACTGACGGAGAGTTTAATTGACCGACTCCGACTATTAGATCGTAAAGAGGCCGACAATCTAAATGATATTTTAAAAGCTGAGATGAAAGCTCTAATTCATCAAGGCACCCCGGTTTTTTCGAGTCACTCCAAGCCATGGATTATCTTAATTATTGGTGTCAATGGTACCGGCAAGACGACCAGTATCGCCAAATTGGCTCATCGTTATATAGCTGAAGGTAAACAGGTTTTGATGGTTGCTGCGGATACTTTTCGAGCAGCTGCCTATGACCAGTTGAAAATCTGGGCGGAACGAACCGGTGCCGATTTCGTGGGCAATCCTCAAGGCAAGGATCCATCATCTGTGGTGTTCGATGCCATCAAATCGGCGCAAGCAAAGGGTCATGATATTGTTTTAATTGATACCGCTGGCCGACTACACACTAAATCGAATCTGATGGCAGAGTTAGGTAAAATCAAACGGGTAATCGGCAAGCTGATTCCCGCGGCACCGCACGAAATCTGGCTGGTGCTGGATGGCAATACCGGTCAGAACGGCATCGCTCAAGCGCAGGAGTTCATGAATTCGATTGGTGTAACCGGAATCATCTTGACCAAGCTGGATGGTACCGCCAAAGGCGGGGCAGTTTTGGCTATTCACCAAAAAATGAATATTCCCATTCGCTATCTTGGAGTCGGTGAGCAGCTCGGCGATCTGGTTGAGTTTGAACTGGCTGAATTTATTGATGCTCTACTCTCAGTTCCAAGTTAGAGAATAAACCGGGGAAAATGATATCCAAGTCTTTTTCGATTGTTACCCTGGGATGTCCCAAAAATACGGTGGATTCCGAGATTTTAAGAGGCAACTTGGAAAAGGTTGGTTATCGTTATACACCAGATCCGGCAGTAGCTTCCGTCATTATTATTAATACTTGCGGCTTTATTGATTTTGCCCGGGATGAATCTATCGAGATTATTCTGGAAAATATCGAACTCAAGAAAAGAGATCCGACCAAAAAGATTATCATTAGCGGTTGCCTTTCCCAGCGCTATCCCGAGCAGCTACGGTATGAATTGCCAGAAGTTGACGGGATTTATGGCGTGGATGAGGTTGACTGGATTGTAAAAGATCTTGTCGGTCACTCAGTTGCTTGTGGAAATATTGAGCGAGTGCGGTCACTATTGACACCGCCTTATTTAGCGTATCTGAAGATCGCCGAAGGGTGCGACAATCGCTGCAGTTTCTGTTCCATTCCACTAATGCGTGGTCACCAGAAGAGCCGCTCGATAAAGAGTTTGTTAAAGGAAGCGGAATACCTCCACCAGAAGGGAGTCAGGGAACTGATTCTGATAGCTCAGGATTTGACCCGCTACGGTTCGGATTTGGTGCCGCGAGTAAATCTGTATGATTTATTGGATCAATTATTAGCAATGCGCCTGTTTCCATGGGTGCGACTGCTGTATTGCAATCCGGATTTCTGGTCGAAAAGCCTGAACGGACTCTTTGTGAAATATCAGGAGCTGTGTCCTTATCTGGATATTCCAATTCAGCACGCTTCTCCCAGGATTTTACGAAAGATGAAAAGATCATATGCGGTTACCAGGATGCGGCAGAAACTGCTTCAGCTGCGCCGGGATATTCCCGGGATCGCTCTGCGAACCTCATTAATGGTTGGATTTCCGGGTGAGACTGAAGAGGATTTTGAGCTTCTGCTGGATTTGGTTGAGGATCTCCGATTCGAACGATTGGGAGTATTTACTTATTCAGCGGAAGAGGATACCTGGGCAGCCGGATTGACCGATAATGTGTCACCGGTTGAGAAAGAGCGACGTAAGGAGCTGGTAATGCAGATTCAATGGCCGATTGCCTGTGAGTTTGCCGAGTCGAAGATAGGCCAGGTTGTTGGGGTGATTATAGAGGAATCACTAGGGACCAGTTACCGGGGGCGAACGGTCTGGGATGCTCCTGAAATTGATAATAGTGTATTAGTTCATGCGCGAAAGCAGCTTGAAATTGGAACAATTGATTCAGTTAAAATATTGAAGGCAGATGACTTTGATCTGGTTGGAGAAGTAGAGGATTGAGGAGTACTCTTGACTTTAGTCCAACCCTTCGATAATTTCAACCGTCATTCGGATAGGTAAATTAGTTCTGGATATCAAGAAAAAAAATGGAAGGTAGATTATGAAGGCACTGATTACGGCTGGCGGACATGGAACTCGCCTGCGGCCAATTACCCATACCCAGAATAAACATTTGATTCCCATCGCTAATAAGCCGATTTTGAGCTATGCACTGGAATATGTCCGCGAAGCTGGGATAAAGGAGGTTGGCATCATTACCAATAAAGAGGGCTGGGAAGTCAAAGAGGCTTATGGAAATGGTCGAAAAATGGGATTGTCAATCACTTATATTCCTCAAGAGAAACCAGCCGGGTTAGCCGATTGTGTGAAAATCGCCCAGTCGTTTATTGGCGACGAGCCGTTTGTTTTTTATCTGGGGGATAACATCATTGTTGGGGGAATTAAAAGATTTATCGCCGAGTTTCAAAGCTGCCAATCCAACTGTCATCTGATCCTGGCGAAGGTACCTGATCCCGAGCGTTTTGGAGTTCCGGATATTCGTAATGGAAAAATTGTCAAAGTCGAAGAGAAACCCAGGCAACCTAAAAGTGATTATGCGGTTACCGGTATTTATCTTTATGATAAAACAATTTTTGAGGCTGTGAATAGTATCCAGCCCAGCCAGCGCGGCGAGTTGGAAATTTCCGATGCCCATCAGTATCTGATAAATAAAGGCTTGAAAGTCACCTATTCGGAGATAACCGGCTGGTGGAAGGATACCGGTAAGCCATATGACTTACTGGAAGCCAATCGCCTGGTACTGGATAATATTGCTGCCGATATCAAGGGGAAAGTGGATAGTCATAGTGTAATTTCCGGGCGGGTTGTGATTGGTGAAGGAGCTGAAATCCAGAATAGCAATATTCGTGGTCCGGCAATCATTGGGGCAAAGACGCGGATTGTCCATGCGTACATTGGACCTTATACCTCCATCGAGCGCAATTGTTTAATCCAGAATTCTGAAGTAGAGTTTAGTATCATCTCCGAGGATTGTAAAATTATCAACCAGAAGATCCGCATTGAATCCAGTCTGCTGGGCAAAAATGTCATTATTAGTGAGGCTAAATCCAAACCGTTCACTAACCGATTCATCATCGGCGATCAAAGCATTATAGAAATTCGTTAGCATTGATCAAAACCGTAAGTTTGCGGACCCTCGGTTGTCGCTTGAATCATTCAGAGTCCGATGCGGTTCAAGACGAGCTGCAAAAATTTGGCTGGCAAATAGTTAGTCCGAATATTCCCGCCGATGTAACAATTATCAATTCCTGTGCGGTAACCCATCAGGCTGAAGCCAAAACTCGTGGCGCAATCGCTGCTGCCCGACGCATCTCGCCGCAGGGGAAAATAATGGTCGTTGGTTGTTATGCGCAGCTGGCTGCGCAGGAGCTCTCGAACCAGACCGGTGTTACTCTGGTGTTGGGCAATAAAGAGAAATACCACATCCCTGAATTTTTAAGAGAAATGGAACACGGCCAAAGCGGGATTTATGTTACAAATGAGGATCAAGGCTATACTTTTCCGCCGGATGGAATTGTTGCCCGGGGAGATCGGCTTCGGGCGCATTTAAAAATCCAGGACGGCTGCGATTATCGCTGTGCGTATTGCATTATCCCATTATTACGGGGTCGCGCCCGCAGTCGGAATTTTATACAAATTCTGAATGAAGCCCGAATGCTCGATGATCTGGGTTTTCAAGAGATCGTTCTGACCGGCGTCAATCTTGGCACCTATTCGGCCGAAAATTGTGTGGATTTAGCAACTCTGGTCGAATCACTGTTGGCAAAGACCAGAATCAAACGGATTCGCATTAGTTCGATCGAGCCTGACCTAATAACTGACCGGCTGATTGACTTGATGGCTAAAGAGTCGCGGTTCTGCCGCCATTTCCATATTCCTTTGCAGCATGGTGCCGAGCCAATTTTGAAACGGATGCAGCGACACTATACTACCAAAATGTATCATGAGTTAGTTACTAGAATTGCCGATAGCATTCCGGATGTCTGTATTGGTACGGATGTTATGGTGGGTTTTCCGGGTGAGACTGAGCCGCATTTCCAAACAATGCTCCATTTGATTGAGTGCTCGCCTCTGGCTTATTTGCAGGTGTTTCGCTTTTCAGCTCGACCCGGGACTTCTGCGGTTACCCTGAGTAATTCTGTTCCTGAATATATTAAGAAAGGGCGTGCCGAACAGCTCCGTAATCTTGGCAAATCATTAAAAAAACGTTTTCTAAAAAATTTTGTTGGCCGGGAATTGATAGTTTTATTTGAAAAGAAAAATGAATTGGGGCTTTTCGAAGGGCTCTCGGATAATTATATTACGGTTAGAGTTAGCTCCAGCCAGTTATTGATTAATCAGATGAGACGGATTCGGATCAATGGTGTAAGTGGAGTGATTGCTCTGGGAGAGATTGTTGATGAATAAGAGAACCTACTTTATCGGGATAGCGGGCAATATTGGAGTCGGGAAAACCACTATGACCGATGTCATCGCCAATCGGTTTGGCTGGCGGGCTTATTATGAGTCAGTGATCAACAATCCCTATCTGGAAGATTTTTACGAGGATATGAAGCGCTGGAGCTTTAACCTGCAAATTTATTTTCTATCCCACCGCTTCAGGGCCCATAAACAGATGACGGAGTCAGGCTTTTCCGCCGTTCAGGACCGGACAATCTACGAAGATGTTGGGATTTTTGCCCGGAATCTGTATGAGATGGGAAATATGAGTCAGCGCGACTGGGAGAGCTATCGGGCGCTTTTCGAAGAAATGACCGCTTATCTGAAAAAACCCGATCTGATTATTTACCTGCGAGCTAGTGTGGACACCTTGCTAACCCGGATAAAAAAACGTTCACGTTCTTTTGAAAATACCATCTCGCCGGAATATATTTACATGTTGAATATTGCCTATGAGCACTGGATTAAGAAGGCTGCCGACTGGTATCCGGTTAAAATTGTAGAGACTGACCACTTTAATGTATTTGAAGATTCGGATCAGCTGGAAAAGCTGCTGGGCGACATCCGTAAGACATGTCCAGAGAATGAGTAGGCATATTTATATAATTTCGCACCGGACTTAATTGTTTTTAGTGAAGGTTTTGAATAAATTTAAGCGTTTTTTATTAATAGCAGGGACACCTTCAGGTTGAAAAAAATTGCGGTTTTTGCGTCCGGACGGGGCTCGAATTTTGCAGCGATACTGGAACAGATAAAACTGGGAAGTATTCAGGGTCAGGTGATGTGTGTTCTTAGTGATCATGTTCATCCGCCGGTTTTTAATATTGCTCAGGAGCATCAGATTCCGACTCATTGGGTAAACCGGAAGCAATTTTCGGACGCCGCCGATTACGCCCGATTTTTGATTGATTTGCTGGAGTCTTATAGCGTGGAGCTGATTATCCTGGCGGGTTATTTGAAACTTATTCCCGCGCCCTTGGTGGCCCGATTTCGCAATGCAATTGTGAATATCCATCCGGCCCTCTTACCGAATTTTGGTGGCAAAGGTTATTATGGTTTGAAAGTTCACGAAGCAGTGATTCGCTCGGGCGTGAAGATAACCGGGGTAACCGTTCACTTTGTGGATGAACATTATGATAATGGTCAGGTGATCGTGCAGGAGAAGGTAGCAGTTTTAGCTGATGATACGCCTGAGACACTCGCCCGGCGGGTTCTCGAAGTGGAGCATAGATTGTATCCAGAGGTGGTCCGGGCAATTTGTAACGAGGAAATTTTTATCAAAAATGGTAAAATAGTCTGGCAGAGATGAAGGGTATTGAAATTAAACAAGCGATTATCAGCGTCTGGGATAAGAGTAATCTTATTCCATTAGCCCGAACCTTACAGAAAGGCGGCGTACGCTTGCTTGCCACCGGCGGTACTTACCGGAAGTTGTTAGGGGAGGGAATTACGGTTGAGAAGATTGAAGACTTCACTGGTTTTCCGGAAATTCTGCATGGTCGGGTAAAAACTCTTCATCCGCTTATTTTTGCTGGTCTTCTGGCGGATAATCGCAAGGCTGATCATCGGCAGGATTTAGCAAGAGTTAACGGGATCCCGTTTCAATTGATCGTCGTAAATCTGTACCCTTTTTCGCAAACCTATCGAGCTGGTGATAAAAGCGATGATGAGATAATCGAGATGATTGATGTGGGCGGGCCGTCGATGCTCAGGGCAGCATCGAAGAATTACAATAACGTTGCAGTGCTTTCCGATCCCTCTCAGTATGATGAGTTTATTCAGCGCTTTGAAAATCAAAACCTGGATGAGGCTTATCTGCGCCAGCTGGCCAAAGCAGTTTTTATCAGGACGGCAATCTATGATAGTGAAATTGCAGCCTACTTCTCGGGCAGTGCTGATTCCCGGTCCGAAACTCAAGTGAACCCACCGGAATTTATCCTGACTCCCTATCAGAGAACAGTGAATCTGCGCTACGGTGAGAATCCCGATCAGGCAGCTGCTCTTTATAGTTCCGTCATGAATTTTGATGCTCTGCCATTCGAGCAGCTCCAGGGTAAGGAAATTTCCTATAATAATTATGTTGATTGTCTGGCAGCCTACCGACTGGCATTCGAGTATCGAACCGATGCGGTGATCTGCGTTAATGTTAAACACACTAATCCCTGCGGATGTGGGATAGCTGCTTCGCCTTTGGCCGCATATCTCCGGGCGGTAAAAGCCGATTCGGTGAGCTACTATGGTGGCATTGTTGGGATCAACCGGATTGTGGATCAAACTCTGGCAGAAGAGTTCGCCAAGAGTTTTCTGGAGTGTATTGTAGCACCTGGTTTTAGCCCGGAGGCGTTGGAAATCCTGGCTAAGAGAAAGAACCTGCGTCTACTAATACCCAATGATGATTATCTTAACGACAGATATGATCTGAAAAGTTACGGAAAAGGGCTGCTTGTGCAAACAATCCAGTCTTGCGAGGAATCCGAGTCAGGCTGGCAGGTAGTGACCCAGGAAAAGCCGAACGATAAATGTCACGAAGCCTTGCGTCTGGGTTGGCATTTGGTGAAAAAGGTTAAGTCTAATGCGATTGTGTTGACGGATGAAACCGGATCGGTTGGAGTTGGTGCTGGGCAGATGGCCCGGGTTGATGCACTCAAGATTGCGCTGCGCAAGGCTCGCGAGGCTGGTTTGGAAACCAAAGGTTGCATTATGGCTTCGGACGCTTTTTTCCCTTTTCGGGATTCTATTGATCTCGCGGCTCAGGCCGGAATCAGGGGAGTGATTCAACCGGGCGGCAGTGTGCGCGATAATGAAGTTATTGAGGCGTGTGATGAGCAGGGCATATTCATGCTGCTGACGCATAAACGAGTTTTTAAACACTAATATTTGGAGTATCTATGGGATTTTCGCTATTCAATATTTTTGCCGGGGACATTGCAATTGATCTGGGTACCTCGAATACTTTGATATATATGAAAGGCAAAGGAATTATCTTGAATGAACCCAGCATTGTTGCGCGCTCCGCTCATGATGCTGAGGTGATTGCTGTCGGAAGTGATGCCAAGGAAATGCTGGGCAAGACCCATCACGATATTATTACGATTCGTCCGCTGAAAGATGGCGTGATAGCGGACTTTGAGATGACCGATGCCATGATCCGGGGTTTTATCCGCAAAGTTAACCTGAGCCGGATCGCCCGTCCCCGATTTGTGATCTGTATTCCTTCGGGAATTACCGAAGTGGAGAAGCGAGCCGTGCGCGATTCCGCCGATCGGGCCAATGCGCGAGAAGTATATCTGGTTGAAGAACCGGTTGCAGCGGCAATTGGCATTGGGATAGATATTTCTAAACCAATTGGCAATATCATTGTTGATATTGGAGGCGGGACAACTGAAATCGCGGTTATTGCACTCAATGGAATTGTTACAAAGCAGGCTATTCGGGTCGCTGGCGATGAAATGGATGAGGCTATTATCCAGTATTTTAAATCTGAGCATAATCTGCTTGTCGGTGAAAGAACCGCGGAGTGGATCAAGTGTACCGTCGGTTCGGCCATGCCAATTGATGATACTACGATCTCGGTAAAAGGCCGCAGTCTGGCTGCTGGTATTCCGAAAACCATCGAGGTCTCCTCGGTTGAGATCAGGGAGTGTCTGAAAAATACGATTGATCTGATTACTCAGGCGATCAAACAAGCCTTAGAGATGACCCCACCGGAATTGTCCTCGGATATTTTGGACAGAGGTATAATCCTTACCGGTGGTGGTGCATTACTAAAAGGTCTTGATCAACGCTTTCGGGTTGAAACTGACCTGCCCGTTAATGTTGCCGAAGAGCCTCTTTTATCGGTGGTCAAGGGGACGGGAATTATTATCGAAAATCTGGAAAAGTACAAAGAAGTCCTCGTGTAGCAATAATGTGGAAAAAGATAATCTTTATTCTACTTGATTTTTACGAGTATTTACTCTTTTTATTCTTGATTATAATCTCATTATTAATCTTATTTATAAATGAGGTACCGCAGACGCGGGCGCTGCAGGGCGAGATTGCCGATGTTTTCACCTTTATTCACTATCCGCGGATGTGGATTAATCAGCTGTCTGGTCTGATTGAGGAAAATGAAAATTTACGTCGGGAAAATCTGCAACTAAGGCTTCAAAACGTGGAATTCAAAGAAGCCTTTATTGAAAATCAACGCTTGAAATCCATGTTGAATATGCTGGATAGTACCAAGTTTGATTTGTTGCCAGCCAAGGTTATCAATAAGGGTACTACACCAATTGTCAACTCGATCCTGCTTAATGTCGGGTCACGCCAGGGAGTGAAACCCAACATGGCGGTAATTTCTACCAGGGGAATAGTGGGGAAAACCATTGCCGTTGGGGATCGTACGACCCAGGTCCAATTATTTCTAGATGCTAATTTCAGACTGAGTGTGAAATTTCAGAATTCGCGTGTGGCGGGTATCATGAAGTGGTATCCCGATGGTCGAGCCGAGGTGAAAGAGATTCCCATCACGGTTACCATTGATCCCGGCGAACTGGTCATTACCTCGGGTTATAGTAAAATTTATCCTCCCGACATTGTTGTTGGAGAGGTAATTGAGGTGAATCGTCCGGAGAACGAACTGTTCCAATCCGTGATTGTTCACTCTCGCGTTGATACCGATACAATTGAAGAGGTTTTTGTTATTTTAGATTATTAATTATGAAAAAAATCTTGGTAATTGCGGGATTTAGTCTGCTAAGTATAGTGCTCCAGGTTGTGTTTGGACCCTGGCTGATGGTCTGTGGGATCAAGCCCGACTTTGTTTTGATCCTGGTTTTATTTGTAGCTATCCTGAATGGTCGGGTGGTCGGTCAGTTATTTGGTTTTGGGATAGGATTATTGGTTGACATCATTGGGATGGGTTCTTTTATGGGACTTTCGGCATTGTCCAAGACCGTGGCGGGATTCTTGGCAGGATTTTTCAAAAATCGCCGAAATCGGTTTAATCGTTTGATGTTTTATGCGTTGAGTATTTTAATCATGTTGATTCAGTTTACTATTGTCTACTTGATCAACTTCAAATCAGTCGAAATTGGCACCCAATATCTGTTCTTGCGTTATATTATTCCGGAGACCATCTATACGGGGCTAATCTTTATTTTACTTGATTACATTTTTGCTTTTGAGTCTTTTTAAAAATGTTCTATTCTCAAAATAATGTAACGAGTGGACAGCGAAACGTATTTTATATCCTGATCGCTGCGGTGTTTCTGATCTTAGCCGCACGCCTTTATCAACTTCAGATTGTTCAATATAATCTTTTTGTGGGGATGGCGGAAGCGAATCGGATTAGAGTAGTATCTCAGGAAGCACCCCGAGGTATTATCTATGATCGCAATGGCGATATCATTGTTGATAATAAATCTCAGTACAATATCAGTGTTATTCCCTATGAACTACATAGAAACCGTGAGATTTACGCTGAGTTGAGCAAGATTTTACGAATTCCTGAGGAGGAACTTCGCAACCGAGTCAAGAAGAATTGGCGTGGTCAACTTTTACCGGCTCGAATTGTCGAAGATATTGATTTTGTAACACTGACTGAATTGGAAGAAAGACGTCTGGAGCTACCCGGTGTAATTTATTCCTTGCAGCCCATCCGATCCTTCCCCTCGAATGCTAATCTAAGTCAGGTACTTGGATATTTACGAGAAGTTGACAAGAATGACCTGCAGGTGGTGAAGGATTATGGATATCGGGCAGGGGACTTAATTGGCTGGAATGGGGTAGAGCGAGAGTATGAAAATATCCTGCGGGGCACCCGGGGTGTCAGTTATATTCAGGTTAATGTTTATGGACAGGAGGTAGGCAGTATTCAGGATAAACGCAGTATCCGGTCCCGGATTGGTAATGACCTCTACCTGACGATTGATCTTGAGCTGCAGCGATATGCCGAAAGCCTCTTAGATGGCCCGAAAGGCGCAATAATCGTCATGGATGCCGATAACGGTGAAATCTATGCCTTAGTCAGCAAACCGGATTATTTGCCGAACCTATTTTCGGGCATTGTAGCATCGGATGTTTGGGATAAATTGCGGAATGATTCTGAGAAGCCGCTATATAATCGAGCTATTCAGGGTACTTATCCCGCCGGTTCGACTTTTAAAATTGTAGCAGCTATTGCTGCATTAGAGCGCAAAATCATTGATCCTAAGGCGACTTTTTATTGCCGCGGCGGTTTAAGGTTAGGAAGGCGGGAATTCAAATGCTGGAAAGAGAGCGGTCATGGGCGCATGAACCTAAACAATGCTATTATTAATTCCTGTAATGTCTATTTTTATAATCTGATCCAAAGAATGGATATTGATATTTGGGCCGAGTATGCCAAGAAATTTAAATTCGGTGAGTGTACCGGCATTGATTTGTATGGTGAATCACAGGGGGTTATCCCGGATAAGGCTTTTTTAGATCGTAAATATGGGCAACACGGCTGGACTGAAGGTAATAAATTAAATTTGGTAATTGGACAGGGGGATTTAATAGTTACTCCAATCCAGATGCTGCGCCTGATTGCGGCCATTGGGACACAGGGGAAATTGAGCACCCCGCACCTTGGTCTGAGGTATTTTGATCGGAGTAAAGTTCAATTTTTTCCCCTCAATCAGACTAAACCTGATTCGATCAGTGATATTCATGAATCTACCTGGGATATGATTCAGAGTGCTTTATACGATGTAGTAAATTCTGCTAAAGGTACCGGGCGGGCAGCAAAAAGCCGGGGATTGGATATTTATGGCAAGACTGGGACCGCGCAGAATCCACACGGTGAAGATCATTCCTGGTTCGTGGGATTTTTAAAGAGTGGGGGCCGGACAATAGCTCTGACCGTGTTAGTCGAGCACGGTGGTGCGGGCGGCGGCGAGGCGGCTAAAATATCGGGTAATTTATTCAGATTTATCCAAAATCGGATCAATTCAGTCCAGGTTGTCATGGAGGAGCAGTAGCGAAGGTGAGGAGAATAAAGCTACTTAATACATCAGTATCTAATCTCAATGTTGCAGTGGTAGTTACGGTGGGATTACTCTGCCTAGCTGGATTGCTGGCCCTATACAGTGCCTCGCTTAACATCACGGCCCCCTTTTTTAAAAAGGTTGTGGGCAAACAGCTTATCTGGATGATTTTCGGTGCAATCTGCATGATCTCGATCATATTCATTCAGCGGAAGACTCTGTTCGATGCTGCTTATATTGGATACTGGATTGGAATTGTCTTAATAATTGCACCTTATTTTATTGGTGTTTCGGATGCTGTGGCAAAACGCTGGGTGCACCTGGGACCGTTCCAATTTCAGCCATCGGAGTTGATGAAGATTTGGATCATATTTGCAATTGCTCGTTATTTGTCAAAAACAGAACTGGTAATCTCAGATTTTAAATCCTTGATTGTGCCACTATTATTGGTAATTTTACCGCTGGCAATTGTGCTACGTCAACCGGATTTAGGAACCTCGATAATTTACCTGATGTTGGTCTTCCCAATACTGTTTTGGGCGGGAGCCCGATTGTACCATCTATTCATCATATGTGCACCGGTTATTAGCATCATTACAGCCTTTAGTTTTTATAGTTTTTTTATTTGGATCGTCTTGCTGCTGGTGGTTCTATATTTCAGTAAAGAGAAACTCTGGCTGGCGATTGTGTTATTCGTTTTCAACCTCTCACTGGGTTTTGTGACGCCGGTAATCTGGAATAATCTGAAACCCTATCAACAGAACCGGATTATGACAATGTTTAATATTTATGCTGACCCGCAAGGTTCTGGTTATCAGGTAATCCAATCGCAGACCGCAATTGGTTCTGGAGGACTATTTGGTAAAGGCATTGGACATGGTACCCAAACCCATTTAAAATTCTTACCCGAACAGCACAACGATTTTATTTTCTCGGTCGTTGGTGAGGAGTATGGCTTTGCCGGAGTTATTTTCATCATCTGCCTTTTCTTGATCCTGTTTCTTATTTTGATCAATCAAGCTTATCATCAACGTGACCGCTTTAGCTCGCTGATTATTATTGGAGTGACAAGCATCCTGTTTTTTCATGCTGCCGTTAATATTGGCATGACTATCGGCTTGTTGCCGGTTACCGGTTTACCATTACCCTTCCTGAGCTATGGGGGCTCATTCGTCATCACCTGTTTCCTTCTGATTGGACTGGTTTTAAATTTCGGCAGTGAGCGTCCTCGATAAACTTACTGAACAATTAAAATTTAAATTGGTTTTTTAAAGGGAGTTTCGTAGCTTTTCGGTTGAATAGCAGGTCCAATTTTAACATTGTTAAGGTAATGAGAAGAATTAATCCGTTTTTAAATGCAAGAGTGTTAAGCGTTGTTTTTATTGCGATTTGGGGAATCTCATTAGGGAATCTGGAACTGCAAGCAAAAGATAAAGTTCAACCGACGACTGATACCGAAACGTCCGCTAAGATTGCAACTCTTGAGAATCAATTGGATAAGACAATTAAATCTGTCAATGCACTCTCGGCGAGGGTGAAGGCCCTGGAATCTCAGGAGAAACCACAGGTGATTCGATATGATCGTGAGCTTGCTCAGCTGGACAGTTCAATTAAAGTTCTGGAGAAGTCAACCGCGAGCCTGAGTCAGGATATGCTGAAGCTGGGTCGTCAGATAGAGCTTTATAAAAGGCGTACTGCTTATACCGATAGTCTGAATTTTGAAATCCTTTCGCAGCTCGTGATTCTGGAAAATCGCATTGTTTCTCTGTCTGCCAGTCTAAGTGAGGCGAAGTCCTTAAGCGGAACGGAGATGAGCACGTCGGTTAGTGCCGCAGGTGGAAATTACCGCGATCGCTATCTCCAGGCACTTACTTATCATCAGAATGGTCAGAATGAACAGGCTCTCGCTCTGTTTACGCAGTTACTGCAAGAGGATAAGAGCCATGAACTTGCCGATAATGCGCAATACTGGATTGGGGAGTGTTATTATTCAATGAAACAATATCGGCGAGCCATTATCGAATTCGAGAAGGTTTTTGATTTTAAAGGTACCAATAAGGATGATGATGCCCAGTTCAAACTGGGATTATGCTATGCCGCTTTGGGAGAACGCGAAAATGCCATGGCGGAGTTTCAGCGGCTAATTGATTATTATCCGCAGAGTGAATATGTCAAAAACGCCAAACAGTTTGTGAAATGAAATTATGATTAAGCGTATCTATTTTTTAACATCCGAGATCGTTCCTTTTGCCGAATGCTATCCGTTAGCTGATTTTTCCAAGGAGATCCCGATTATTTTTAACGAACGGAAATTCGATTTTCGCCTGATGATGCCCAAATACTCTTTTATCAGTGAACGCCGCTATATCCTGCGGGAGGTTATTCGCCTGCGGGAAATGGACTTACAGTACCGTAATGAGAGTTTGAAAGCCAGTGTCAAATCGGCATTTATTCCGAATACCAAGGTTCAAGTATATTTTCTTGAGCATGATGGGTATTATTCCAATACTATTCCTGATTTGTATCAGGAGGAGCCCGATGCTGATACTGGCCGGAACGCCATCCGATTTGGTTATTTTGCCTCTGCGGCCCTGACTACCCTGAATTATTTAAGATGGCGGCCGGATGTGATTATTTGCAATGACTGGCAGATGAGTATGATTCCGCTAATGATTCATTCCAATATTTTGGATAGAACCTATTTTGAGGGTGTTAAAATTCTGCTGGTATTGCATTCCAAAAATCCGCTCTCCAAATATCTCTTAGACGATTATCGCAGCGTTGGGATACCCGACTTGAATCGCGATTTGGTTGAGAAGGGGAAGCGGGCGGACTGTGTCGCAGCTGCCTGGCAATACAGCCATCATACCCTGTTTATTAGTAATCAGGAGGATTTGCTGAAAAAATACCAGATTGACCCGGTTTTCAAGAAGTTGTTGGAAGAGAATAAAAAACGAGTTTCGACCTTTAAAATCAAGAACGACACTCCGGAAGAGTGGCAACGATTAGCAAATGAAATTGTCAGGATTGTGGAACGGATCTAGTCAACCGAAACGTCATTTGGGGCGTTTAACGTGTCAACAAAGTATCCCATTTTTACATTATCTCACGAAGCTGGGGATTCTTAGCCTATTATTATGGATGATTCATTGTGAAGAAAAGATACCCGTTCTGCAATCAAATGTTGCCCCGCTGGAATTTAACACCTATATAATTCCCGATTCCACCGATTCAATCGAGTATAGCCAACAGACATTAACACCCTATCCGGGCGGCTCCAATATTCTTTTTGTTGGCAATGACGAGAATGTCCAAACTTATACCTTGCTGAAATTCGATAATCTCGCGGCATTACCTGATACGCTGGATAGCTTGATCGGGGTGACTCTAAATCTGCAATCTTTTCACAAGTTCTACCTGTTAGGGAATGACACCCCCACGGTAGAAATTTCCATTTCTCAATTATTAAATGGAGGAGTGGATCCCTGGACGGAAGACAGCAGTACCGTGCTTGATTTTAATCTCGATAGTTATAATCTGACATTTTTAGCAACCCTGGTTTGTGAGAAGGAAGACACCTTTTCAGTAGCGCTGGATACCCAATTAGTCTGTAATTGGTACGACGAAACGAATACCGATTATACGTTGGTACTTCAACCGGCATCCAGTGACATCGCCTGCATCCAGGCTTTATATTCCAAGGAGACTTCGTATGATCCCTGGCTGCAGGTGAGTTATTTTGAGGACGGTGATACTGCTACCATAAAGATTTTACCTAGCAGTGATCTCTCGATTATTCAATATAAGAAAAGTTTTAAATCGGAAACGGCGTTGTTCGTCAGCTCCGGCAGGTCAGCTCATGCTTTTCTAAAATTCAATCTGCAGAACATAATTCCTGATAAGAATGCCTTGATTGCCAAGGCAAATCTCCATCTGACGATCAATTCTCAAGCAAACCAGCTATATGGACAGCTTTATTATCTCTACATTACTGCTCTTGATTCTGCTAAGTTCGGAGACCCGGATTACGATCCGAAACAATATTCCTACGATCTTTATCACTCAATCTCAGATACTAGTGCCTATGTTGATATTGATATAAAAAGTATCATTCAAGGGATTACCAGTGATTATGTTGAGAACTATGGGCTGGTTCTTTGGGCAACGACTGGTGACTTGAATATTGCTACCTTGAGTTTCTATAATGCCAGTGCACTGAATCCAGCTGAAAGTCGTCCCTATATTGAAATCCTAACCATGAAAGAACAATAGCTCTATGGGTAAGCGATTTCTATTGTGGATTGGATTAACCGGGATATTGTGGGGACAGAATTCCAATTATGCTCAATATGGCTTTGGGATGCCATCACCAAGTTTCTCGGTTCGCAGTATTGCTCTAGGCAATACCGGTTTAGCTATGCCGGATTCAATCAGTCTGAATCTGCTGAATCCAGCCCTCTGGAATGGTTTTGTCACAACCTCGATCCAGGGACAGCTGGGTTCATCCGGACTAACCGATGAACAAGGTACTGCAAACCAATTTTTGACTCAGTTCCTCGGTTTTTCTTTTAAGGTGCCGGTGAAGAAGTCAATCGGCATTGCGATAGGGATTGCCCCGTTGACCCGTATGGTTGCTCAAAAAACTTTTGTGGATTCAACTGATTTTGGAGCAACACCGGTTTATTATTCAGCAGATGTGAATATTAAGGGCGGCATTTCCCAATTTTTCATGGGCGGTGGTTACCGGATCAATCCTCAATGGTGCCTGGGACTTAAAATCATGGTTAACTTTGGCAGCTACCTCTCTAAAATAGCCACTGACATTGATTATGACGGGAGTATTAATAGTTATACTAGTAAGTACACCGATATTGAGGGAACTCAGCTTGGTCTGGGAAGTTATTGGGCTAACAAGCGCCAGGATTTAGAGTTGGCTCTTTATCTGGATTGGCCGCTGAATTTTAATACCTATCGCATCTATGATTTTTATTACGGACCTGACAGTACGACGGCGAAAAGCAGGATTTCCTTTCCTTCTCATTTACAGTTAGGACTGCGGAAAAAGTGGCACGATGTACTTGCTTTTTCTTTGGATATTGCCTATTCTATGGTTCCGAAAACAATGTTTGCAGATTTTATTGTTTTCGAACCAATTAAAGCCCAAAACTCGTCCTTCGTAGGAATTGGAATTGAAAGTAACCGACCACCGAAATTTGGCGAACCAATCTGGCGGAAGTTAATCTTAAGAGGGGGAGTGTATTATAAATCGGGCTCAATCTATCAAGCCGGAGGATTAACGGAAACTGGAATAAGTCTGGGAATGGGAATACCCTTTCATTATAACTTAAGTCGGATTGACCTGGCTGTTGTTAGTTCAGTTCGGGATGGTTTTCTGAATAATATTGCTGGCAAAGAGAAGGTCCTGTCTTTCTATGTCAGCGTGACTACAGGGGAATTGTGGTTTCGTAAATATAGACGGGATTAACGTTAAGTAGGAAGGATTTACGATGAAAAATCCAATCTTGAGGTATTGCTGGCTTATTATTATAGGACTTACCATGATACTTGTCCAAATAAATTGTGTTCCACCGGAGGACCTGACTGAAATCGAACAAGTCGCTACCCCGACACCCGAAAAGCAACATGTTGATCGGGATAAATGTGATCTCTATTTGAATTTTGCCTATAGTTACTACCAGAATCAGAATTGGCGCAGCACAATTTCAAATTATCGAAAGATGTTGGAATATGGCTGTCAGGAAGAATATGCCCAGGATATTTATCCCTTTTTCGGAAGAGCATATCTTCAATTAGCCAAAACTGCTGATGTCTATTATGATAGTGCCCTGTATGTTTTTATCGAAGGTCAAAAGTATTTGCCGGACAATATGTTCCTGCTCGAGAACATCGCCTATATTTATCACATCCAGAAAAAATATGATCTGGAAATCAGGGAATATGAAAAGATAATCGAGCTCAAGCCTGATAATATTGATCTCTACCGGAAGTATGTTAAGCTCTGCTTCGAACAGAATCGTTTTGAGGATATGCGCTGGGGCATCGAAAAAATCCTGGAAATTAATCCCAATGATGAGCAGGCGCTCAATGACCAGCGGGTTGTCTTCAATAAGCTGGGGATTGATCCCACGAAAATCATCCAGGAACAATGGGAAAAAAATCCAACCAATATCCGGTATGGTTTCGAATATGCCAAAGCCTTAACCGATAAGCTCCAGTATGATAAGGCAATTGAGGTATATAAAAAAGTTACCGCACTGGATTTACGCAATAAGGATGCCTGGGAAAAATTAGCCGACTTATACAAGACAATGGGACGCTACAAGGAGGCGGCAGGGGCTTATGAGCATATCGCCAAAAATATTGATTCGAAGGATTTGAGTATTCTGGATGATATTACTAAGATGTATATTAACCTGGTTGATTTTCCGACTGCCTACTCCTGGGCGAATAAAGCGGTATCGTTGGGAAACTCCAGCTTGGCATATAAAATCCGCGCCGATGTTTTTTATATGGCTGCTGAATATTACAGTAGTTCACGTCAGCCGAAGAGTTTTGAAGACAAGCTGGTATATAAATTAGCATATGACGATTACCGCAAGGCTAAGGGTTTGGGTGAATATGGGGTCCAGTCTCGGCTTGACCTGCTCAAAGAGTATCTGATTCCATCCCGTGAAGATTGGTTTATGAATAGGTACGACGCCAGCGGGAAGGAGCGTACCGTTTTTCGACCCCGATTGGATTGTTATAGTTGGATTGATGTGAATGTGAGTACTGATTGATGAAGATTGCATTTGGTGCCGATCACGGCGGGATTACCCTCAAAGCAGCGTTGGTAGAATATGCCAAATCCCAGAGACATCAGGTAATTGATTGCGGTGCCTTTACCGAGCAAGCCGATGATTATCCTGACTATGCCGTGCTGGTTGCCGATGAGGTTAATCAGCAGAGAGCCGATGTTGGAGTTTTAATCTGTCGCAGTGGGATAGGGATGTCAATTGCGGCCAACAAAATACCTGGTATTCGGGCTGCTTTGGCCTATTCTGAGGAAGTAGCCCGGATAAGCCGCCAGCATAACCATGCCAACATAGTCTGTTTTGGTGCCGATCATCTTAATGCCGATCAGGCCAAGCGATTTTTGACTGCCTGGCTGGAAACCGGTTGGGAGGGCGGTCGCCATCAGCAACGAGTCAATAAAATTCACCAACTTGAGGAAAAATACTGTGGACTTTGATTATTTACGTAAAGTTGATCCAGAATTAATGGCAGCGGTTACGGCTGAATTTGAGCGAGAGCGCGACACTTTGGAACTGATTGCTTCGGAAAATTTCGTCAGTCCGGCGGTCCTGGAAGCAGCCGGTTCGGCACTGACTAACAAGTATGCCGAGGGTTATCCGGGCAAACGTTACTATGGCGGTTGTGGAGCGGTGGATATTGCTGAAAATCTGGCCCGAGACCGGGTGAAGCAACTTTTTGCTGCGGAATATGCTAATGTTCAACCGCATTCCGGGTCTCAGGCAAATATGGCAATCTATTTCTCTTTTTTGCAGACTGGTGATACGGTGCTGGGAATGAATCTGGCGCATGGCGGGCACCTAACCCACGGCAGTCCGGTGAATTTTTCCGGCAAATTGTTTCATATTGTTTCGTATGGGGTCAAGCAAGAAACCGGTCGGATTGACTATGACCGTCTGACAGAACTGGCTCAAGAGCACCACCCTAAGATGATAATCGCTGGCGGAAGTGCTTATCCCCGGTTTATTGATTTCGCTAGATTTCGGGAAATTGCCGATGATGTTGGTGCGTTCCTTATGGCGGATATTGCTCATCCGGCGGGTTTAATTGCTGCCGGGTTGCACCCCAGTCCCATTCCGTATTGTCATGTGGTTACCTCGACTACCCATAAAACGCTGCGTGGTCCGCGGGGTGGTTTAATCCTCATGGGTAAAAATTATGAAAATCCCTTGGGGATAGTGGCGCCGAAAAGCGGGCGGCTGAAAATGATGTCTGAAATTATTGACTCAAATGTCATGCCCGGAATCCAGGGCGGGCCGCTGATGCACGTTATTGCCGCTAAAGCAGTTGCCTTTGGCGAGGCATTGCAACCCTCTTTTAAATCCTATGCCCAACAGGTGATGCGGAATGCGCAAATCCTCGCAGAGGAATTAATGCAAATGGATTATCAATTGATCTCTGGGGGAACCGATACTCATTTGATGCTAATCGATCTGACCAATAAGAATATCACTGGAAAGGCGGCGGAGACTGCGCTCGAAGAATCAGGAATTACTACTAATAAAAATATGGTACCTTTCGATACCAAAAGCCCCTTCATTACCAGCGGCATCCGGCTGGGGACATCGGCTATTACCACCCGCGGAATGCAGGAGAATGAGATGCGGACCATTGCCCGACTGATTAATAAGGTCATCTCCCATTCGGATGAGGAGGGAGTCAAAGCGTCAGTCAAACAAGAGGTCAGGGAACTGTGCCGTCAGTTTCCGTTATACCAAGAAATTAACGTATAGGAAATCTATGAAGTGTCCATTTTGTAATTCGGCTGAGACCAAGGTCATTGATTCACGGGCTGCGCAACGCAATAATGCCATTCGGCGGCGTCGGGAATGCCTGGATTGCAGCCATCGTTTTACGACTTATGAATATGTTGTGGAATATCCATTGATGATTATTAAAAATGACGGACGGCGTGAGGAGTATGACCACCAGAAATTATTCAATAGTATTAAAATCGCCTGTAATAAACGACCTGTTTCCAGAGAAAAATTAGAAGCGATCGTGATTGATATCGAGAAAGCGATAGAAGAGAAATCCGGTGGGGAGGTAGTATCCAGCCATATCGGTGAGCTGGTAATGAAATATCTCAAGGACCTGGATGAGATTGCCTATGTCCGCTTTGCTTCGGTCTATAAAAAATTCAAGGATTTGAATGAATTCCGCAGCCAGATTGATCAATTGGGCGAATAGGGCTAAGGGAAGTTTTACTGATTTTGAAGGAACAAAAATAGCAATGAATAGTTGGAAAGATGTTATTTTGCAATTGTGGAGAAGATAAGATGAGGCAGTTATGATTTCAGAGGAGCTGCTCCAGATATTAGTATGTCCGAAATGTAAAAACGAGCTAGAGTATGATCGGGAGAATGCCCGACTGATCTGTCATAATTGTCGCCTGAAATATGAGATTAGGGATGATATTCCCATTATGTTGATTGATGAGGCCGAGTCGTTCTGATCACCTGCTTGATTATTTGTTCTTGATTATTGAAGGAATTACTACTAATTTTCACGACGAACTGGGAGAGCCTATCGAATAATTGGTATAATCTGAACGAAGAAAACCTGGAAAAAATTTCTTCAGAAAATCTCTAAGGTGTAAGTTACCGCCAAACCGGATTCGATTTATAATTCGGTTTTTTGTTCTCAGGAGGAATCAATGAAAAAAATCTCTGCGATATTTTTGATGTTAACAATATCTGTTGGATCTCTGTTAGCCCAGAGTGAAGCTGGAGCTATCTGGCTGCTGATTAATCCCGGAGCGCGTGCCTGCGGCATGGGTGAGGCAGGAGCTGCGCTGGCTGACGATGCCTTCGCCAGCTACTGGAATCCGGCTGGATTAGGTTTTATGAGAGGTCGTGAATTGGCTTTGAATCATGTAAATTGGCTGCCCAATTTAGCCAGCGACCTCTATTATGATTTTCTTGGCTACCGGCACTTTATTAAAAATGTTGGCACTGTTGGTGGTCACATTATCCTGCTGAATCTTGGTGAACAGGACCGGATGGATGAATATGCCAACTACTTAGGAACTTTTGCTTCTTATATGATGGCAATTACCGGATCTTACGGGACGGCTTTGACCCGCACTTCGAGCATCGGTATAAGCGTGAAAATGGTTCACCAGCATCTAACTGATCAGGGAGCTGGTGCCGAACTTGGAAAAGGTACCTCGACCAATTTTGCCTTTGATGTGGGTTATATCAAACGCCAGTTCCTCTTGAAAAATTTAACCCTTGGGGCTACAATAGCTAACATCGGACCCAAGATTGCTTTTATTGATGTGGCTCAGGCGGATCCGATGCCGACCAACCTGAAATTGGGTTTTAATTATACTTTTGGTGGTGAATACAACCGCGTTACGATTGCCTATGATGTTAATAAATTACTGGTGGCTGCTTATCCGAACCGGGATATTGATGGCGATGAGCGGATTGGACATTATGATGAAAATGGTCATTATGTTGGTGCTGCTGGTGAATACAATAAGGATGGTCAACGGGAAACGGCTTATACTGACGATTGGTATTTTGGCATTTTTACCTCCTGGGTAGATGACTGGCTGCTGTTACACGATTCCGATGCGGATGGAATCGGCAAGGATGTCGGTGGTGGCAAGAACAAGTGGGGCAATAAAGCCGATACGGATGGTGATACAAACGATGGATCGCTTCAAAAGGAATTTGATAAATTAGTGCATAACCTGGGGGTCGAATACTGGTATTCCGATCTGTTTGCCATTCGAATGGGGTTTTTATATGATAAAACCGGTAAGATTCTGGTAGACAATAAATGGCCAGTGCCGACCTTTGGTGCTGGCTTACGCTATGCCGGATTAGGCTTTGATTTTGGCTATACTGCTGGCAATACGGGACACCCCCGAGCGAATACTATGATTTTTTCATTGGATATCAAATTTTAGGAGATTTTTTGAACTTTCGCTAAAATCGGGATCATTAGCACCTTGTTCCACCCGCAGAATCATGAAACGACAATTAATCCTATTTTTGCTCCCAGTTTGCGCTCTTGCATTCAGTAAAACCCAGCGGGTTGTCGCGCCAATATTACGACCAATTCAATCAGAAATCAGAAATACTTTTACAATCCCCAATCCAATCCGGATCTGCGCCTTGCGGGTTGCTTTCCAACCGGATGATGATCCGGTGACTACCGGCGATGGTCAATTTCTCACCTCAGCCAGTTTGCCGTGTGATAATTTTCCAATTGTAGATCCGGCTCCGCATAATAATGCCTACTTCAAAGATCATTTGAAGGCATTAGCTAATTTTTACCGACATGCTTCTCGGGGCAAGGTCGTGATTGATACCCTGCAATCAGAGGTTTTTCCTGTCGATAACTCAGCTGTCTATCAATTGCCGCATCAAATGGCATACTATCATCCTTTCCTGGAAAAGGATTCGATTGACATTCGCCTGACAGAACTATTCGTTGAGGCAGTTCATCTGGCGACTGAGGATTCTGATATTGATTTCAGTAAGTATCATCTTGTTGTCGTTTTTCATGCCGGGGTCGGTCAGGATTTCGAGTTGTTTCTTGATCCGACGCCTTATGATATTCCCTCCGCCTATCTGAATCCCGGCGATTTGGTAAATTATTATGCCGCGGTTGGTTTGCCTGCAGATTATCTTCCGGTGGATCGCGGAATTATCTTGCCAGAGTCACAGAATCACCTTTTCTATCCCAATTGGGAAGATGTTTTCGGTGGAGCCGAAATTCCCTGTGATTATCAGATCGGACTCAATGGCACCTTTGCGTTAATGATGGGCTACTTTCTGGGGCTGCCCGGACTCTACGATACCGAAACCGGCAGAACAGGCATCGGGAGATTTGGGCTAATGGATCAGGGATCGGCGAATCTGAATGGATTGGTACCGTCTTTCCCGTCTGCCTGGGAGCGCGAATTTATGGGCTGGGATATGCCCGTTTTTGCTAATGGTTATCAGAATGTCAAGCTGCCGCATGCCGAGTCCGGTTCCGATACAACCCTCTGGCGCATCCCGATTAATGACAATGAGTACTTCCTGGTAGAAAATCGTTATAATCACGTTCGTCCTGGAGTTTATCTTGATAGTATTCAATATAAGATTTATGTTGATAATGGCGAGAAGGATTGGCCGGCATTATTACCACTGATTTTCGATTCGATCGGAGCTGAATTTTCAACTGCAGGCATATTCCTTGGGGTACCGCGCTACGATGTGGGTTTGCCTGGTTCGGGTTTGTTGATCTGGCACATTGATCAATCGATCATTGACGCCAATATTGCCCAAAATCGGGTGAATGCAGACCGTAATCATCGGGGCGTGGATCTAGAGGAAGGCGATGGTGCGCAGGACCTGGGTTATGAATCGCAGCTGATTGGCGCCAATGTGGATAACGGCTGGTATTTTGATCCCTGGTTTGCAGGGAACGAGGGCTTTTGGGATATGAATCCCGATTACTCGCAGGATGACCTCAAACGGGTCGGCTTCACGGATTACACTAATCCTTCTGCCCGCAGTTATGACGGAGCATTTACCGGCATCGCCGTAGATAGTATCGGACCGGCCGATTCGGTGATGAGTTTTCGAATTAAAGACAGCTACTATCTTGAAGGATTCCGAACACACTCCAGCATGATTTCGAACTTACAATTATTTCCGGTGAATTTCGATTCGACCGACAGCTACAATGAACTAGTAGTTACTGATAAATGGGCAACACAAATAATAGCTGAGGATACTACCGAAAAATATGGAATATATGAATACTATACTTTCAACGAATCTGGTGATTTGATTATGTCCCGCACTCTTGGTTATGGTGAACATTTTACACTTTCTTGCCAGAATGGCAGCGATTATCTATTTTGTATCACAAAGTCGTCATTCGAGAAAGATGCTTTGTTCATATATAAATATTCGATTAATGGAGATGGGACAATCAATTCGGATGTGGGCCAGATTGTTCCCGGAACGCACTTGATTTCGAATATCTGCACTTTTCAAAATGAGCTATTCTTTTGCATGCTCGACGAGGCGTCAAATAATTATTTCCTGGTAAAATATCTGCCGAATTCAAATGCAGTTGAGAGTCAAAATCTCCAATTTCCGATTTACCAGTTTGTTAGCGACGGAACGGTTTTATTAGGCGACACCCACGCCGGTTCGATAGTACAGATTAAACCTACCACACTCGAAACTGAAGTTTTGGTTCCCGATCTAAAAATGGGCTCAGCGGTAATTGGATTGGCTTACCTTGATGAAAACGATCAGATAGATTTAGTTATTAATTATCCTGATCAGCTCCATCTTATCCGGGATTTTCGGAGTGCGACGCCGGTAAGTTACTATTACAATAGTAATTTCGATTCGACACTGGCATTTGGCGATATTGACGGTGACGGGCGAGTAGAGATCCTGGCGAAAAACGAGCGTGAAATTTTTGCCTTTAATGAAACCCTGGTTCTGGAGAGCAATTTCCCGATCTCGGTTCCCAATCAGCATTCTGACAAGTCCTTTGCTCCACACCTGCTCACCAGTGATATTGACGGCGATCAGATTTTAGACATTGTCGTTACTTTGGAAGATATCGGGATTTTGGCTTATAACTATCGCGGTCGTTTGATTGCTGGCTATCCACGCGCCTTGCCGAATAGCCAGAGTGATCAATCAGTCCTGATGGAGAATGCGAAGGGAACGTTTTTGCTGACAGCGAATCGGGACGGTAACCGGCTGATCGGTTTGTATCTCACCGATCAACCATTGTCGCCGGATGCCTGGTATTGCAGCAGCGGTAATCCTTGCCAAAGTTTCTTCTATTCTAAAAAATCGCAGAGCAGTATGGTAACGGGCAACGGTTTGCTTAATAAGAAGAAAACCTTCAACTGGCCCAATCCGACGAAAAACGACCGCACGGCAATTCGCTATTATCCGAATGCCGACTGCAATATTGAGATCAATATCTACGATCTCGCCGGAGATTTTATTACTTCATTTAAGGATTCTCACCCCCTCGTAAGTGATTATAATGAGATCGAGTGGAGCGTCGGCGGCGTCGCCAATGGCGTTTATTTTGCGGTGGTTAAAGCCACCTCCGGCAGCAAAACCGAAAGCAAAATTATCAAAATTATGGTTATTCATTAGTGACTTATAGATTTTCAGGTTTTAAAAATACTTATGTTTTCACTCTCGCTTTTCTCTGGATTTGGCTTCCGCTTAATCTATCCGCTCAGTTTGCGACTTACAATCATCCTGAATTGCAATGGCTGAGTTTTGAAACGGCTCACTTTGAAATCCATTATCATCAAGGAGCCGAATGGACGGCCTGGAAGAGCGCCGAGATTGCTGAGGCTATCTACGGTCCGGTTACTTCGTTTTATAATTATAAACCCAAACAAAAGACCGATTTGGTTATCAAGGATATCGGCGATATTTCCAACGGCGCAGCCTATTATTACGATAACAAGATTGAAATCTGGGCGACCCCGCTGGATTACCCCTTGCGCGGCAATCATCACTGGTTGCTGGATGTCATTACCCATGAATTTACCCACATTGTGTCACTCCAGAAAGCGATGAAATTCGGTCTGTCGGTACCGGGTGGTTATTTTCAGGTGCTTGATTATGAAGATGAGAAGCGCGAAGACGTAGTCTACGGCTATCCACGGGTAATCAGCTCCTATCCCATTCCCGGGGTGGTTATTCCCATGTGGCTGGCGGAGGGTATGGCGCAATATATGTATCCCGGGACAACCAACGATTTGTGGGATTCACACCGCGATATGCTGCTGCGTGACCGGACTCTGAATGGTAAAATTCTGACTTTAGCTCAGATGGCTTCTTTCGGGAAGCGGGGAATTGGCAACGAGTCGGTTTATAATCAGGGCTATGCTTTTGTCAGGTATCTCGCCGAATGTTTTGGGCCAGAGGTAATTTCCAATCTCGCCGCCGTCCTCGCTCAACCTTTTGAATTTTCGATCAACTCAGCCTTAAAGAAGGCCACCGGAATTTCCGGCAAGCAGTTGCATCATGAATGGGTGCAACAGCTGGAAAATAACTATGGGAAATTAACCGCAACTATTCGGCAAAATGAAGTTACCGGCGAGGTCCTGATAAGCGATGCAACAACCCAGTATTACCCTGAATGGGGCGGTGACTCATTGGTCTATCTGCTTTCCAACAAAGGTCGCGACTATTTTTCCCAGACTGGCTTATATGTTTATGATTTGAGAACGAAAAAGAGTAAAATGATCCAACCGCGGGTCTCTTCACGGACCTCGGTCTCGTCGGACGGCAGATTTATTTATTATTCAAAGGTTTCCAAACCTGACCGACAGGGGCATGTTTATTATGATATTTACTGTTATGATCTTCAGAAAAGGCGCGAGAAGCAGATTACGAAATGGGAACGGGCTTATAATCCGGCAATCTCACCCGATGGCAAACAGCTTGCCTACATTTCCGGACGGGATGGGACCTCGAACCTTTTCGTGATGGAGCTGGATTCGCTAAATTCGCGGCAGTTGACCCATTATACCGATGGCCTGGAAATTTTCACCGCTAATTGGTCACCTGATGGTAAAGCGATTGCATTCGATTATCTGATAGATCACGGCAGAGATATTGCTCTCTATCATTTAAATAACGATCAGATCGAAAATTTGGACAATGCAGTGTACGATTCCCGCCACCCCTATTTCAGTCCGGATGGAAAGTGGCTGTATTTTGCCTGTGATAAGACCGGGATTTTTAATATCTATCGCAAGTCTCTGATAACCGGTGAGACAGAGCTCGTAACCAATGTCACCGGCGGGGCTTTCATGCCCGCGGTGAATGACAAAGGCGAGCTACTCTATGCTTTATTTGAAAACAGCGCCTTTGCGATTGCCAGGATCGCCGAACCGAAGCCAATTGGGCCTGAATTGGCGCACTATTCAAATTATCAAGAAAATATTCCCGGGATGATGACCGTGGCGCAGATTGATACGGTCGAACCGGTGAAATACCGCGACCAGTTTTCGAGGATGTTTTTTTTACCGCGGATTATGCTGGATTACGGGACACTGAAACCAGGTTTCTATTTTTATTCGTCGGAGATTCTGGAACGGTTTAATATTCTTGGTGGGGCATCAATTAATCGGCTGAAAGACCGGGATTTGGTGGCGCTATTGGAATATCATCAGTGGTATCCGACAATCTATCTGGAGTTTTATAATATCACCCGCAGTGTATTAAATCTTGAGACGACCTATAACGGCTGGCCACTTGAGATGGATTATACATTTTACCTGACCGAAGCGGTTGGTGGTATTTCGCTTCCGATGACGGGTGTCAACCAATTTAGGCTGGACGCTATTTATTCAAAATATCGCACTTCTACTGATGAGAGAATTCGGGAAGCCGGAATTTATTCTAATGGTTTTACCTACGATTACTACCGCGGACTCGACTTCAAACTGAGCTGGCAATTTAAGAAAATGATGACTATCGTGAACCAGGAAACAAATCCCGATAACGGGCTTATTTTGACTACTAATATTTTTCGGAATTATGATAAATTTATTAAGGATTTTGGGATAAATGAGGATTTTGGCACACTGGAGACTAATTTCCGTAACAATTACTACTGGAGAATCGAGCATGAAGGCGAGTACTACCACAAATATCCGCTGGTCAAACGACTGGTAGGAGCTTTTAGATGGCAGGTTGGTTGGATATCCAAGTATGATCTTGATTCTTTTTTCAATTTTTTTGCCGGGGGATTGCCGGGACTACGCGGCTATCCTTTTTACAGTATCGAAGGTCGCAACCTGTTTAGCCTGCACTATACCTGGAGATTTCCGTTATTTCGGGAAAAGGAGATTCGATTGTTGTCCTTCGATCTGCAGAATGCTTTCCTGGCGACTTATGTTGAAGCCGGCAATGCCTGGAATAAAGTCAAGGGTTATCCGGGGATGAACTGGTCTGAATTTACCCTGAATGCGGGCGGGATAGTAAAAGCCATAACCGCAGATTTCAAGCGGGATGTGGGAATTCAGCTGCGACTCAGCGGTTTCTCATTTTATGCCTACCCCACTGCAATTAGTCTGGATTTTGTGTACGGATTAGACGAATTTACGGTGGTGGACAGTCAGGAAATAGCCCATCAATATGGTAAAGAGTGGCGCAGTTATTTAACAATTCTTTTTGGATTATAGAGGAGGCACCATGAAAAGGAAACTTTTTCTAATGTCAATCCTGATCGGAATGCTTTTTCCGGCAGCGGTCTATGGTCAGCTATATCTTGCCAACGAGGCGCTGCTTAATTCGGATCGCAGCATGTTGGAAAGTAGTCTTAAATTTAATGCGGTTCCCGAAGATTCGTTTGAATTCAGTTATGAGAAATCACCGGGCAAAGCCTTTTTACTCTCGGCGATATTTCCCGGTGCTGGTGAATTCTATGCTCACGCAAAATGGCGTGCTCTGGCATTTAGTAGTGTCGAGATATTTTCCTGGTTGATGTATTTTAGCAACAAGAATTCCGGCGATGATCTGGAAAAGAAATATATTAGATATGCCGATAAGCACTGGGATTTTGATGAGTGGATGAAGTATAGTGACACTAACGAATTATGTGGACCAGAACATACTCATCCACTTTACATCACTTATCAGAAGGATGATAACGAACAGGAGTTTATGACTGATAAAGATTTTTACGGAGTTTATGATTCCTTACTAAATGATGGCGGTCTCATTGAACCAGTTAAAACCCGCGATTTTTATGAAAATATCGGCAAGTATAATCAGTTTGCCTGTGGCTGGGACGACTATCTTGTGACTCATGGCGGGGGCACGGTAAGTGATACCGTCTATATCACTCCTGACCGCAATCATTATTTGCATCAGCGCAAAGATTCCAATGACGCGCTGAAGATGGCAACCAATTTTGCCACGGTGATTATGTTCAATCACCTTTTCAGTGCATTTCATGCCCAGATTGCTGCCAAACAATATACCTCCGAACCAAAACAGGAAGTCTCCTGGCACGTGGGCTTACTGACGGATATTCGCTATAAAAATCCAATTCGAGGCATATCCTTAACGCTGGCATTTTGACCAATCTTTTTTGAATAATAATCAATTGGGGTAATAGTTACAGGAGATTGATGAGACGGAGGAGACTAATTTGGGCTTTGGGATTAATAACCAGTTTATTATGGCTTGGGTGTGCGGGTAAAAAACCAAAGCTCGGTCTGGATCCTTATCTCTATTTTCAACGGGGTGAAGCGGCGTTCCAGAAGAAGAAGTGGGAAGTTGCACTGGATAACTTCAATCTCGTGATTCTTAACAGTCCCGGCGGGGATTTGGCTGATGATGCGCAGTATTATATCGCCGAGTGTTATTTCAACCGGAAGGAATATCTCCTGGCCGTTTCCGAGTATCAACAATTAACCGAACGCTATAATTATAGCCCGTTTGTTGAGGAAGCTTATTTTAAGATTGCGCTTTCGTATTTTAAACAATCTCCGAAATATCCGCTGGATCAGAACAGTTCGTTGAGAGCACTCCAGAGTTTTCAGGAGTTCATCGAATCTTATCCGAATAGTAAATGGTGTCCGGAGGCTGAGAGTAAAATCACAGAGATTCGCAACAAACTGGCGCGTAAGGTTTATGAAAGTGGGCGCTTATACCGCAAGCTGGAGGAGTGGGAACCGGCGATTCTCTATTTGGATAAAATGCTGGAAGAATTTTACGATACCGAGTGGGTAATACCGGCCAAATTAGAGAAAGCGCATTGTTATATTAAGCTGCGTCAGTTTGATCAATATTTTGCCCTAGTAGCTGAGATCAAGAAACAAAAGAATAGTCCCGAGATTCAAAAGCGTTTGGATCATTTGCAGCGTTTGTATGAACGTGAGCTGCGCAAGATTGAGCGAGAAAAGAAGAAAGCTCAACAATGAGTATCTGTCTTTTCGGCGGGACTTTCGATCCGCCGCACAACGGACATATCAGGATTGCCGAAAGTGTCCGGGAGCAGCTGCGAATTGACACGGTGCTATTTATTCCGGCTTTTATTCCACCTCATAAACAGCGCCGCTCCCTCAGTTCAACTGCCGATCGCCTGGCAATGCTGAAACTGGCAATAGTGGGGAAAGCTGGTTTTGAAATTTCGGAGATGGAAACTCAGCGCAAAGGCGTCTCTTATTCAATTGATACAATTCGGGCAATCAAGCAGGCACGAAACCTGAAGCGTGAGGAGCTTTATTTTTTAATTGGAGCCGACAGTTTGCTGGAATTACACACTTGGAACCAACCGGAAAAGATATTAGCTGAAGCTCATGTGATAGTCGCCCGGCGACCGGGATTTAATCTGTCAGCAGTCAAGCAGGAATTTCTGGAGAAAGTATTCTTTATAAATAGTCCATTAATAGATATTTCATCTTCGATAATTCGAGCAAATGTTTTTAGAGGTGACAATATTAGCGAGCTTGTTCCACCTGCGGTGGAAGAATATATCATAACACAAAGACTTTATCAGTAGTTTGAAGAAAATCTATTTGTAAATAATCTAAGTAGGCAACATATTATCATCAAGTGGACAATATGGAAACTACAGATTTAGTTGCATTGTTAAATCGCTTGCGCCAGGAACCTAATGAAAGTGAGTGGATTGAATTCAAATCAAATCGCTATGAATCTCATGAGATCGGAAAATATTTATCAGCATTATCCAACTCGGCATGCTTGCTAGGAAAGCCATACGGTTACCTCGTTTTTGGTATAGACGACCAAGCACATCAAATTGTAGGTACTAGTTTCGATCCTTACTCTGATAAAGAGAAGGGTAAAGGTAATCAGTCATTATTACTGTGGTTATCTACAAATCTGCAACCGAATATAGGATTTACTCCTTTTACTTTTACTACAGAGAATAAAAGAGTCGTTCTTTTTGAAATACATTCAGCTTATAATCAGCCAGTGAGATTCAAAGGTACAGCATATATCCGCATAGGTTCATCGAAAACAGAGCTAAGAAATCATCCTGATAAGGAGCGTGTAATTTGGTCGCGTCAGATTGATTGGTCAGCTCAAATATGTGAGAATGCTACTTTAAATGACCTTGATCCAGAAGCAATTCATAAAGCCCGGAGCGAACATAAAGTAAAATTTCCGAACAGGGCAAATGATGTTGATAATTGGGGCGACACAACTTTTTTAAACAAGACCAGTTTGGCAATTCAAGGAGCAATTACCAACACCGCGATATTGCTATTGGGTAAGCCCGAATCAGCAACCTTGATTTCTCCAGCAGTTGCCAGAATCACCTGGATTTTGAAGGACGATAAGAATAATGAAAAGGATTATGAACATTTTGATCCGCCATTTCTTGTTAATGTCGATAGAGTATTATTAAAAATTCGCAATTTGACCATTCGTGAATTACCTGGGGGAACCTTATTTCCTATAGAAATACAGCAATATAATGAATGGGTTTTACGCGAAGCGCTTCATAACTGTATTGCTCATCAGGATTATTCATTAAAAGGTCGTATTATTCTTGTAGAAATGCCTGCCCGATTGTTGTTTTCTAACGTTGGAAGCTTCCTTCCAGGAAATGTTGAACGGGTAATTCAACAAGATGCACCTCAAGAAATCTATCGAAATACACTACTTGTAAAGGCAATGGTAAATTTTAATATGATCGATACTCAGGGAGGCGGAATTAAGAAAATGTTCCTGACGCAAAAAGAGCGTTGTTTTCCAATGCCTGACTATGATTTATCGGATTCGTCGAGAGTATTAGTTACAATTCATGGGACGATTGTCAATGAGAATTACTCCAGATTACTGATGGCCAGAACAGATTTAGATTTATGGGCAGTAATGAGTTTAGATAAGGTTCAAAAGGGTTTAAAAATAAGAAATGATATTTACAAAAAGCTGAAAAAGACGGGATTAGTAGAGGGAAGATATCCAAATATCTATATCTCAACTAAGGTAGCAAAAGTAACAGGATTAAAAGCAGAATATATTCGTAAACGTGGACTTGAAAGAAAATATTATCGTGACATAGTTCTCGAGCTTATTCAACATCATGGACCGGTAAGTCGTGAAGAGATTAATCAACTATTAATGAATAAATTGCCAGAAGTTCTTAATGATGATAAGAAATCTATTTTGATCCATAATCTATTGACCTCACTACGTAAAAAGGATTTGATTAAAAATACAGGTTCCAGAAAATCTCCAAAATGGATCAAGACCTGAAGATATCTTTAAACAATAAAATAGCGTTGTTAACAAAAAGATATAGATATCCAAGTTTGTAACTATCTGATATCCATCGAGATACGTTATTGTTGCTAACTAAACAATTTCCACCATTAAACAATAGCGGATTGCTAACATTATCTTAAAGGTCCTTTCATTATTATCAACCTCCTACCGTAGGTATTCTCATTAGTAAGCGATGCTCCCTATCATCTTCATAAGAAAAAATTAGTGATTCGCACGTTCTGCTTATCCTGTATTCAAGTCTTTTCGTATCCTCCAACTTGTTAATCTTGTCTATAAATCCGTAAATTTTAAGCCATGAATCCGGATATTCGTAATTTTTGTATAATTGCCCACATTGATCATGGAAAATCCACTCTTGCCGATCGCCTGCTGGAGGTTACCCATACAATCAGCCAGCGCGAAATGAAATCGCAGGTGCTGGACAGCATGGACCTGGAGCGGGAACGGGGAATTACAATCAAGTCGCATCCGATTCGGATGGAATATCAGCACCGGGATAATAAAACTTACATTCTGAATCTGATTGATACACCCGGACATGTGGATTTTTGCTACGAGGTTTCCCGCAGTCTGGCGGCTTGCGAGGGCGCTTTGCTGCTAGTCGATACTTCCCAGGGAGTCGAAGCCCAGACTGTCAGTAACGCCTATCTTGCCCTGGAGAATAATCTGGTGATTGTTCCGGTCATCAACAAAATTGATCTTGTCGGTGCGGATCTGAAGAGTGCCAAGCGCCAATTGATGGATCTGATCGGCTGCCAGGAATCGGAATTGATTTTAACCAGCGCCAAAAGCGGCCAGGGAGTGCTTGAGGTATTTGATGCCATTATCGAACGGATTCCACCTCCACCTTATAATCCGGACGCTCCTCTACGAGCCCTGATCTTTGATTCGACTTTCGATTCCTTCCGCGGAGCAATACCTTATGTCAGAATCATGGATGGTCAGGTCAGAGTTGGGGAGCAGATTAGATTTTTTACCGGCAATACCGGTTATGAAGTAGCCGAAGTTGGGATATTTAAAATGAGCCGGATAAAGACTGAACGGCTGGCTTCAGGGGAGGTAGGCTATCTTGTTGCCGGGGTCAAGGATATTTCCAAAGTCAGGGTAGGTGATACAATTACTCACAAATCGAAACCGGCTGCTAGACCCTTATCGGGTTATCGGGAAATTAAGCCAATGGTTTTCAGCGGCATGTATCCGGTGGACAGTGAAGACTTTGAAAATCTGCGTGGTTCATTGGAAAAGATGAAACTGAATGACTCGGCCCTGGTCTATGAAGCCGAGACTTCCAACGCCTTGGGGTTTGGATTTCGCTGCGGTTATCTGGGACTTCTGCACATGGAAATTGTTCAGGAAAGACTCGAGCGCGAATTTGATCTGGATTTGATTACGACTATGCCAAATGTCCGGTACCGGGCTATTTTGAGAAACGGCAATGTAGTTGAAATTCATAATCCTTCTGACATGCCGCCTGCCGGGGAGATTGAATCAGTTCAGGAACCCTACGTTAAAGCCGAGATTATTGTCCTGACTGAATATCTGGGCAATGTGCTCAAACTCTGCCAGGAGAAGCGCGGCATTTATAAAACCACTCATTATTTAGATGTGGGCAAGGTTCAGTTGATTTATGAATTGCCGCTAGGTGAGATTGTGTTTGATTTTTATGATAAATTAAAATCGTTATCGCGGGGCTATGCCTCTTTTGATTATGAACCAAAGGGCTTTCGACCCGGTGATCTGATAAAACTGGATATTCTGATTAATGGCGAACCGGTGGATACCCTTTCCTGGATTGTCCATCGGGATAAGGCCTTTCATCAGGGGCGGGAGCTGTGTGACAAGCTGCGCGAGTTGATTCCCAAGCAGTTGTTTGAGGTGATCATCCAGGCGGCAATTGGCAGTAAAGTAATCGCCCGTACCAGTGTCAAGCCACTGCGCAAGAATGTTACCGCTAAATGTTACGGCGGTGACATTACCCGTAAACGGAAGCTGCTGGAACGCCAGCGGGAAGGTAAGAAACGCATGAAACAGGTCGGACGAGTCGAAATCCCGCAGGAGGCATTTCTGGCGGTGCTTAAGATGGAACATTGACCGCTAATGGACGCTAATGTACGCAAATTAAAACAAACACGAATGAAAATGAGTTATTGTTGGTTATTCGCAATAAAATTAATACGTAGGATATGGATTTACTAAAAGCCTACTGGAAATATTCGAAATCACCTTTCTACAGTCTGCTGTTTACCCTGCCGCTATTGATTGGTTACGAAATCATGATTTTTACCTTGAACCATTCCGATGTTCTGGGAATGCGTAACGGGGCGGATATTATCTTTCGTCAGTTTTTCGCCGTTTTTCATATTTATGGATTTTATTTCGTTGGTTTTCTGGTACTCATCTCCTTGATTGTTGCCTATTATTTTCATACCCGCCAGAATATCAAAGAACCCTTTAACTTCCGCTTTTTTATTATCATGTTTTTGGAGAGTCTGGGGTACAGCCTGCTAATGTTCCTCTTTGTCAATAAAATCGGCAAATATCTGCTGGCTACTGGTATGGTGCTGGGTAAAAAAGAGAGCTTTGTGTTAGCCCTCGGTGCCGGTGTATATGAGGAGTTTATTTTCAGGGTTGTATTAATAAGTGGTTTTCTGTTTTTTTTGAAAGATATTTTAAAACTGGGCTCAGTAGTATCCACCATATTGGCGATTTTGGCAGCCTCGGTGATCTTTTCCCTTTTTCATTATTTGGGTCATTATGGGGAGATCTTCGAATTATCGTCTTTTTTAATTCGCCTGGGCGCCGGAATTTTTCTGTCTTTGGTTTATGTACTACGCGGTTACGGGATTACCGCTTATACCCATACCTTTTATGATTTGCTGGTGATTTTACTTTAGCTCATCGTGGCCTACCAGGTCTGAGAAACTGCCAAAATCCTTAAAAGTAAAGCAACCAATTAGAACAGTTGAAGTCTTTTTTACTTTTTTCAAGCGATAAAAAAGTAACAAAAAATCTCTGGCTTGATAAAAATTACCTGAAATTGAAACCCCGCAGCTGAAAAATTTTACAACTCGCAAATCATCTCAGATTGTTAAAGAGTAATTTTCAATAGGAAGATTTCTTGGCAGAAGAGGAACTTTCATATTACAGCTCGAACAGGAAAATTTTTCTTAACGCTATGGGATTTCAATTTCCGGGCGGTGATTTTTATCAGGCCGTAAGTAATCGTTTCAATGAGGTAGGTGGAAATAGGCTAAGAGAATTGTCCAATTATGTTTTGATACTCCGGTTAATTTTTTTTCAATGATTATTTTCTGATATTAAAAGTAGTTGACCATCTCGGCATCTTGCTTAGTGTTACTATACTATGTCAGATATCATTTTTTTAATAAGCACCTTTGTTGGTGGGAGTATTGAGCCTGCCAAGTGAAGTCATGAAATCCGGGATATAGATTTGCGGAGAGGCAGGGATTCGAACCCTGGATCCCGGTTTCCCAGGATACTCACTTAGCAGGCGAGCGCCTTAGACCTACTCGGCCACCTCTCCGGGTTCAAAAACGTGTGAATTTTAAGCAAAATATCTTTAAATTCAAAACCAATGAAGCAAAAAGAGGAGGGAGTGGTGGAAAGAACTTTTGTGCTGCCGAAAAGATTCTTCGAAAATGTCCAAAAATTTGCCGAGAAACCGGCGCTTTTATCCAAAATAGAGGGTAATTACCGGCCGGTCTCTTATCAGGAATTGGGTAAAAATATTCAAAACATTGCCCTGATTCTGGATTCCTGGGGAGTTAAGCGAGGTGATCGAGTGGCGATCATGTCTGACAACCGCGAAGAGTGGATCATGAGCGATATGAGTATTATCGCGGTTGGTGCGATTTCGGTACCGATTTATCCGACATTGTCCGTTGCTCAGGCGGCGGGCTTATTGAAGCATGCAGAGCCTAAAGTGATATTTGTCGCGACTAATGAATTACTCAAAAAGGTACTGGATACCAAGCATCAATTTGAACATATTGTTTTATTTAACAAGCCGCAGTCCGGGGATTACCCATCGCTTACAGAAGTGATTAAAATGGGAGCTGAAATAGCTCGGAAAAATCCCGATCGTTTTGAATTTCTTTTAAATCAGGTTCAGCCTGGCGATCTGGCCTGCATCAATTATACTTCCGGTACGACCGGAGTCCCCAAAGGAGTCATGCTGACCCATGAAAATTTTGTCAGGGATGTGGACAATAGCATTACCATTATCAAAATATATACTGAGGATACATTTTTATCTTTCCTACCTTTGAGTCATGTGCTGGAGCGGATGGGCGGCTATTACGTGCCGATGCTGCTGGGTGCAACTATCGGCTTTGCCGAGAGTGTTGAGACCGTCGTGGACAATCTAAGCGAAGTGCATCCGACGATTCTAATTAGTGTACCGCGGCTGTTTGAAAAAATTTATGCTACCGTGATGAGTGGGGTCAAGTCCGGGTCGGCAATTAAGCAGAAGATATTTTATTGGGCACTGAAGGCTGGGAAAGCCCGCATGGCGCATGATATCGAGGGAAAACCGCTTACGGGTTGGCAGAAGCGAAAAATCAAGATTGCTGACAAGCTGGTCTTTAGCAAATTGCAGCAAAAAACCGGTGGCAATCTGCAGCGATTTGTATCGGGCGGTGCACCTTTGTCCGCCGAGATCGCCGAATTTTTCTACTGCGCCGGATTGAAGATTTATGAAGGATATGGTCTGACCGAAACCAGCCCGGTAATCACAGTTAACGGTCCCGGGAAGGTGAGATTGGGATCGGTTGGGGTGGCAATTCCTGAAACCGAATTTAAAATAGCTGAGGATGGTGAGATATTGGTCAGAGGTCCGCAGGTGATGAAAGGTTATTACCAGGCAGAGGAGCTGACCCAAGAGGTGATTGATGATGAAGGTTTTTTGCATACCGGCGATATCGGCCGCTTCGATCAGGATGGCTTTTTGTCAATTACCGATCGCAAGAAAAATATCCTGGTTACCGCCGGCGGCAAGAATGTAGCTCCCCAACCAATCGAAGAATCGCTTAAGTTGAGTCCTTATATTACCGAAGCTGTGTTGATCGGGGACCGGCGACCTTTTATTGCGGCGCTGATTGTCCTGGATCAGGTAGCGGCAAAAAGATGGGCTGAGGAACATCAAATTCCTTTTGAACCATATACGGCATTTGTGCGGAATTCTGAAGTATACAAACTGATCGAGGGTGAAATTGTGCGCCAAACTGAATCCTTTTCCCGTTTTGAGAAGATCAAGAAATTCCGGATTATCCCCAAAGATTTCACGATTGACGATGGCGAGCTGACCCCCTCGCTGAAAGTAAAGAAAAAAGAGGTTCTGGCGAAATACGCTCCGCTCATTGATGAGATGTATAGCGATTAAAGTACTTTATAAATCTTTGCGAAAGTTTAGAACTTTCGCAAAGTTGTGACTCGATCCCTACAGGTCATTTCTCCGAAGGAGTGCCCTGGGCACGATCCCGTTGTAGATTGAGAAAACCTTCTGAAGGTTATACATAAATATTGTAACAGGCTGAAATGCTTCTAATAACCTTCAGAAGGTTAAATCCCAGCGGGAGAGAAATCGGCTTAGGATAGCGATAAACTATAGCGATTTCTCGTCGTTCCGACTTGTCGGGGCTCCTCGAAATGACTTGTTTAAAAATGCTTGACGGAGTAAAACCCCATAGATAGTTGGAAAAACACACTAACGGTATCCGGGTAATCTGATTTTAGGTGCTGTTACAAATAGCTTGACA
>CAZJIU010000002.1:88550-90653 GCA_964546145.1 uncultured bacterium | reverse complement strand
TTGCTTTCGGAGTAAACCCGGGCAATCTTTTCTACCCGCGGCTGGTCGTCGCTGATGACTTGATACCACAACAAGCTGCCGGTCATTTTGACGCTGACCACGCTCTTGTCCTTGTCGGTTTTTTCAATATAGGAGTCAATAACGGGAATGAAAAGAAAAGAGGAATTCATCACCTGCTCAAGCTGTTCGGCGGTGATGCCCAGCTCTTTAGCCTTCAGGGTGATAAAAGAGTTGCGTTGGGTCTCGGTTATTAGATTCTGCGCCCGAATTTCTTTATTAAGGTCCAGAATCCTGACGATTTCCGTGACGAGACAGGTGTTTATTTGTGATTCCAGTTCATCTTCCGAAAAGTGTCCGGCAGTGGTTAACTTTTGCCGGAAGGTAGCTTGAAGGTTCTCCGGTAAAGGATTATAGTCAAAACGGGCAATCCGGATCCCGGTTTGGATCGTATTCAATAAATATTGCCGGTCGGAAGAATTCATCTTAATGTCTTTGGTAAACAGTAATGCATCTACGAAAGTAATTGATTTTCGCTGATATTTTGCTTGTTCCTGGGCCATTATTAAGTCAAGATGAGCACCCGCAATGAGGCAACAAGCCAGTTGAAAACAGACGATAATTTTCCTATTGTTCATATACCTGTCTAAGCAAACTGGTTACCGTTCTCGATTCAGTTTATATGCGAATCTAATTTCGATGCAATGGATATAGATGTCAATGTTTTTCTTTATGTTGCCAGCCGGATAATTCGTATTGACAATTTGTGATTTAGAGCATAAAATTAGGTTGGAAAATAATTAGGTTGGTATTGTTTAAGTACCTGATGAATCAATTCACCCATTTCTTATTCGTTTTGCTATTTTCTGTCAGGTTGATCTGGGGGCAGGCGCTGACGATCAGCGAAGTCATGTTTAATCCCGTCGGCGCGGACGATTATGATGAGTATATAGAGATCGCCAATATCGGCGATTCGACGGTGGATTTGAAAGACACGTATCTTTTAATAAAGGATGAACTTGAAACCCTGCAATTTCCCTCGGGCGATAGTATTCTGTCATCAGGGCAATATGCGCTTGTATTAGACCGGGGTTATTTATTGGATAAAAAGTCTACGACCTATGATTTACGTATACCTGATGATGCTCTATTGGTAACCATTGATGACGCGGCCTTTGGAAAAAGCGGGTTGCTAAACACTACTCAAAATGAAATTCTTCTTGTTTCCGCTAATGACGACACTCTATCCCGAGTATTGACAACTCCCGACCAGGAAGCTGGGTATTCGGATGAAAAAATCATTCTTGACGGTCCCGATTCCGAAGAAAATTGGGGCAATAGCCAGACTATTAATGGAACGCCGGGATATAGGAACAGCATTTCGCCCTGCGATTACGATCTCGCGATCATTGATTTGCGACGCGACACAGATGCCAGCCCGGTTCCCGGAGAGCCGGTGCAATTTCGGTTAACAATCCAAAACGTCGGCTTGAATCCGATCTATAATGCCGAGGTTCAATTTGGTCCCGACTGGAATAATGATTCAGTGTTAGTTTCGGGGGAAACTGTATATACCGATATTCTTTCCCTGGAACCGGGCGACTTGGTGGTTTTATTCCCGGTGCTGCCGGAAGCACCTAAGGGAATGGTAAATGTCTTAGCCTTGATTGATTTTAATGACGATAAACCGCAAAACAATCAATTCTTCTTCACGTTAAAAGTGCCTTACCCGAAAAATTGTCTGGTAATCAACGAATTCATGTATGCGCCTAGAACCGATGGCGGAGGCGAATGGGTGGAATTGTACAACATTTCTGCCGATACAATCAATCTCAGATCCTGGACCATTGGTGACAATTCAACCCGATCAAGAATTACTTCTAAAGACATATTCATACTGCCCAGCGAGTATGTTACGCTGGCTTCGGATTCTGCAATGCTGGCTATTTGGGATGTTGACGGAGTTTTTATCGAAACCGAGAAAGCAATACCCGGATTGAATAACACGAAGGACTCCATCGTAGTCCGCGATCACTGTGACCGAATCATAGACGCCCTGGAATATTCGGCAGCCTGGGGGTCTCAGTCGGGAGTTTCGCTTGAGCG
>CAZJIU010000002.1:86576-88450 GCA_964546145.1 uncultured bacterium | reverse complement strand
GCGTCCGGGGAGCCGGAATGGTTTGAGATTTATAATCGCTCTGATTGTGCCGTTGATCTGTTGCAATGGAAGTGTCGGGACGCTGGTGGAAAATGGAAAGATTTAAGTAGTGGTTCAAAATTACTTATGCCCGGTGAGTATGGGATCGTTACCTCACAGGGCGACTTCCCGCAATCTTATCCCGGATTTGATGCGACGTTAATCGTGATGGAAAGCTTTCCGGTCATTAATAATACCGCCGACTCTTTGTTTCTGAGCGATGCGATAGGGCATGTCGTAGAAGCAGTGTGTTTTAAAAAAGACTGGGGCGGAGCAACCGGGATCAGCATTGAACGAAAAGATCCCAATGCCACCGCCCTGGGCAAGAACAACTGGGGGACCTCGTTAGCAATTGGGGGCGCATCTCCGGGGGCGAAAAATTCCATCTTGAAGTACCTGAAAGATCTGTCCATAATACCTAAAAGTTTTGCCTTTACCGATTCTGTCGCGGGATTAATACAACAAGCAGAATTTGAGATTGCGGTACAGAATTCTGGCAGCGCATTGTCGAATCCTTTTTCGATTGAATTATTCTATGATGCCAACGAGGACAGCAATCCCGCGCCAGATGAACTGGTGTGGAGCACCCAGAGCCTTCCATCGTTATCGCCGGACTCAGTGTTTCATTATGGTAGCAGTATAATGACCGGCAATTCTGGACGCTGCCGATATATTGCAGTGGTAGAAATGAATGGTGAAGAATATTTACCCAACAATTTAGCCTGCACCGATTTGTTAGTAAAGTACCCCCGTAACTCCTTAGTTATAAATGAATTTTTAGCCTATCCCAGGACCGGTCAGGCGGAGTTTGTTGAGTTCATCAATATCGGTGATGATCAGGTCAATTTCCGCGATTGGTATCTGGCTAACAAGCGCAGCAGCGTCCGCATAAAAAAACCGGTTACTATAAAACAGGGCGAGTACCTTGTCTTGACGGGTGATAGCAGTGCATTTTATAACTACTTTCCCCCCTCTCCGGCTCCGGTTATTATTACTTCCCGCTGGCCCGGACTCAATAATTCAGCCGATAGTATCATTCTGATGGACCTGACCGGCGCGGTAAATGACCAGCTTGGCTATGATGAATCCTGGGGAATTAAGGCGGGAACGTCTTTGGAGAAGAAGCTTCCCGAGCTAAAAAGCCGGGATCGGGAAAACTGGTCGGAATCGGTTTCAATCTTCGGTGCAACCCCAGGCTTGGTTAATTCTGTTACACCGTTATTATATGATCTGAGCCTTGATTCTGTCAGTGTAACGCCTCGCCAGGGTGATGTAAGTACCAGTTATGGATTGAGAGCATATATTTCAAACCCCGGTCGCCTGAAGAGCAATCAATTGCAGCTGGTGGTTTATGACCGAAAATCAAAGGAACAACCAATTGCTTCCGGCGATGTTAATCCACTTGATCCTGGATCAGGTGATACTTTGTTAATTTCAATTGATCCACTTTCTCCGGGATTCCATTCGATTGTTGCGACGTTGGTCTGGATTAGCGATCAATGTTCGGCGAACGATTCCGGTTTTGCCGAGATCAGGGTATCCTTTAAGAAGGGATCTTTGCTATTGTCGGAATTTATGGCGAGGCCCCTGGAGATTGAGACCGGCAATAATTCGATTGCTGAATATGTGGAATTGTATAATCCGGGGGATACTTATATTGAGATAAGTTATTGGTTAATCTGTGATGAAAATACTGGCAAACCTGCAATAGTCTCTGAGGAAAAATCTGTTGCTCCCCGAGGTTACTTTGTGCTGGCATCCGACTCGTCTATTTTTGATTACCCCGGTGTTGTTGAGGCAAATACCAGTGTTTTGCCACAATTTCCTGCGTTGAA
>CAZJIU010000002.1:48496-86476 GCA_964546145.1 uncultured bacterium | reverse complement strand
CCTTTTCCCAGTGCGAAGATCTCCATCGAAATCTATGATTTAGTTGGGCGATTAATCTATCAACCGGCTAAGGCGTCCTATACTTCAGCAGAGGGGGCTGTATACTGGGATGGATCAAGCAAGTATGGCGGGAAAGCACGAATCGGCATGTATATAGTGCGCTGTACGGCGACTGATGCCTTGAGTGATAAATCCGTGGGATATATCACAACTTTAGTGGTTGCAAGATAATTTCCTCTTGATTTTCTCTAAAATCAGATATAACATAAAGCTCATTATCAAACGTGTGGAGAGATTAATACTAAAAAGGAGCAAATTATGAAGAAATTTATCTCGTTGATTTTGATTCTGGTTTTTCTCGTTAGCTTGGTAGGAGCTCAATCAATTGAAGAGAGATTATCCGAAATGGCATCAAAAAATGCCAAGTTGTATGTCACCCCGTTAGTCACCGCTTTTGGTTGCGGTATGAATAGTGGATGGTTTCATTCGGCTAAACCTCACAAACTGCTCGGTTTTGACGTTGGTATTCGGGCGATGATGATTCAAGTCCCGACTGATCAGCAGACCTTCAACTTTGATCTATCGGCAATAGATCCGATTACTGAAACTGTTGATCTTAGTACAGTAGGATTAGGGACAAAAACAATTACGCTCGATCCTGATGTAATCTATCCAGATCGGGAAGTGCCAACCTTTTTTGGAAAAGATAAACCGGCAGTGATTGAGGCAGATGACGAGGGGATTACGGCTGATATCGAATCGCAACTTAGGACACAGGGTGTTCCCCAGAATGTCTTAGACCAGTCACTAATCCAAAACAAACTTCAAACAATTGCCCAAAGTATTCCAGACCTTACTCCGCCCATTATCGGGACTAATTTAAAGAATCTGCCACTGGCAGCTCCTCAGGCTGCGGTCGGCCTTTCTATACCAACTCTTCCGATTAAGGCCGAGGTTGTGGTTAGGGCACTGCCGGAAGTTGAATTGAAGGATGTTGGAAAATTCAAGTTTTTGGGTTTTGGTGGAAAACTTGCCTTGGATCCCTTCATCCCAATCCCCATGTTCCCGGTTAATATTTCGCTTGGGGCATATTTACAAAAAATGAGTGTTGGAAAAGTTTTCGAAACCAATCACTCATTGTATACCTTGATGGTTGGAAAAGAGTTGGGCTTACTGCTTTTGGGTGTAGGAGTATACGGTGGCGTTGGATTGGAAAAATCCAATGTGAAAATCAAATATACCTATAATCCCGATAATCCTGATCCTAATGATCCGATTGCTCCGGGTACCCAGATTAAATTCGACCTTACTGGTGAAAACAAATTCCGGACGACCCTTGGAGCCCACCTGCGCCTGGCAGTTTTTAATATTAGCGCTGATTATTCGATGGGTGCCGATAATGTGCTGACAGCGGGCTTGGGTATTTCAATTCGCTAGTTAATTATTTTCTGTTTGGCTATGGTGAACCTTCCAGCGGTTGTCGCTGGAAGGTTTTCCATTATTCAGCGGTTGTAATTTTGGGGATTTATACTTATTATTTATTGTTTATTGTTAGATAGCAGGGCGGTTATCTTTTATGGGTAAATGGACGGGCACGATCATCGGCGGCGGTATAGGCTGGGCACTGTTTGGTCCGCTGGGGGCAATTATTGGTGCCTACCTCGGAAGTATGTGGTCAGGGAACCAGTCGCGAGGACCTGCTGCCGAATCCCGTGTTTTTAACGACAATTCTCCTTACGGTGACACCCGAGCTGGTGATTTTGCTATTGCTATGCTGGCGCTATTTGCTTATGTCAGCAAATCGGATAATACGGTTCGCTCCTCAGAGGTACAATATGTTCGGAAATATCTGATTGATAAGTTTGGGGCTAGAAATGCTCAGGACCTGCTCCATTTATACAGAGAGATCCTAAAAAAAGATTTTAATCCACAGGATATATCCGGGCAAATCAGTCAGCATATGGATTATTACTCCCGTCTGGAGCTGGTACACGTTCTATTTGGCATCGCGGGTGCCGATAATTTTTTTCACCAGACTGAGCTGAATGCGATTCGAGAAATAAACGCGGGATTGGGAATTTCTAGCAAGGATTTCGAATCTGTAAAGTCAATTTTTGTCCCAGGTGATGACCAGGCTTATGGTGTTTTAAATGTCTGCCCCGATGATGACGTCGAAACGATCAAAAAAGCCTACCGCGAGATGGCGGTGAAGTATCACCCGGATAAAGTAGCCAATTTGGGACCTGAAATTCAGAAATTGGCTGAGGAGAAATTTAAGGCGGTTAACGATGCGTATCAGACGATCCGTAAGGCGCGTGGTTTTTAAAATTTTGGTGATATAAAAGAATCAGCGAAAACCAAATTTACAAAACAGTATCTATTTAAATATTATGCAATCCGACTTTAACACTCTTAATCTTTTGCTGGATTTGAAAATATTGCAGCCGCAGATTCTCCATGCAGAGCAAATAAATTCAACTAATACCTACTTCTTGCAGAATCGTTCTCATCCCAATGGGACTGTTTTGTTGGCCGATTATCAGACGGGAGGGAAAGGTCGGCATGGTCGCGTTTGGCATAGTCCACCGGAACAAGCCCTTCTGTTTTCTGTTCTACTTACTGAGCTATATAACCGAGCGTTTTTGCATGTCTATACTTTTCTGGCGGCAGTTGCAGTATATGAGGGACTCGAATTGTTAGGGCGTGGTGCTTTTAAACTTGATCTTAAATGGCCTAACGATGTCCTGCTTGAGGGGCGCAAACTCTGTGGCATCTTGGTGCAAAATCGGCTGGTTGGAAACGAGATGTCTCAAATTGTGATTGGTACTGGTATAAATGTTAATCAGCCAGCGAACTTTTTTATCGGCGAGCTCAGTCAGGGGACCTCCCTAAATGCTGTTCTGGGGAAAAGTATGGATCGAATCGAGGTGCTAAAACAGGTATTAGTCGCACTGGATCGTTGGTTATTTATTTTGGGTGATTCAGGGGAAACCGCTATTTTTAACCGCTGGAAAGCTATTTGTAGCTCTATTGGGAAAAAGGTCTTAGTGAATGATGGGCAACAAATTTATGCGGGAACCTTTAAAGATCTCTCCAATCAGGGTGGACTTGTCTTGGAGACGGAAGATCGGTGCCGGGTGTTCTATGCTGCTGATGTAACCTTGGCCAAGGAGACGAGCTATGTTGGTTGTGATTGATATTGGTAATACAAATACCGTAATTGGCATATATAAGGGCATTCAGCTGCTCGGCAGTTGGCGGCTGGTCAGCTCTCATACCCGGACGGCAGACGAGTATTGGATTATCGTTAAATTATTGTGTAGTGATAACGAGCTCGATACAGCTGAGATTAGTGGTGTTATTATCAGTTCGGTAGTCCCGGATCTTACGAAGGCTTTTTTGAAAATGTCGCAGAATTATTTATCGCTTGACCCTGTTATTGTTAATTATCAGCTAGATCTAGGACTGAAGCTTTTAGTCAGGGAGCCAAAACAGTTAGGAGCTGACCGGCTCTGTAACATTGTTGCCGCAAACCAGTTTTATCAATTTCCATTAATTGTGGTTGATCTCGGCACGGCAACAACGTTTGATGTTCTGGATGATGCTGGGAATTACATTGGTGGGGCAATTTCACCCGGATTATTGACCAGCTCACTCGAGCTAATTCGGAAGGCAGCCCAATTACATGAAATCGAGCTGGATTATCCTGATCATATCATTGGCAAGACCACTCAGGAACATCTCCGGAGCGGGTTGTTTGTCGGGCATATTGCCATGATCGAGGGAATAGTCGATAGGATCAAGCAGGAATGCTCACCGTGGCACATGCAAGTGATTGCAACGGGTGGCTATTCGGAGGAAATTGCCCACCATACGCGAATAATTGATGTAGCTCATCTCGACCTAACACTCATGGGATTGCGTTTAATCTTTGAGAGAAATAGGACGGTGTGACCAACTATGCGATTTTTTAGTGATATTTATTGTTTTTTATCCCGCAACCGCCGCATGGTGATTACTTGGCTAGTGATTATTCTGGCAATTGGACTGGGGTTGCTGTTAAAAATTAACAAGGAGATTATCGCGGTAGCGGTGGTAATCTTTGGAATTATTGCCAATGCTTTTACCGGATTGGCAGCGATAATTGCTATGGTTCCGATTGTTGGGCCGCTGATAATCAAGGTTTTGTCATTACCCCTGTTCTGGTTGCTGAATGCCCTGGGTTATTTTGTTTCGGTTATTGCTATACGTAAGGGTTTTGGTCGAGACGTTGTAAATTATCGGATTATAACGGTAATTTTTTTAATCGGATTTGCAGTAGGATTTATCCTGGCGAAATTAGTCTGAGACTTGGAGAATCGTTGCCGAGAGAATCCGATCCCCCCTTTCGATCTTGAGAACAACATCCATACCTTCAACTACTTCGCCGAAACGAGTATAGTTATAGTCAAGATGGTATTGAGGTGTAGTGGTGATGAAAAATTGCGAACCCTCTGTGTCAGGACCAGCACTAGCCATACCAACGGAACCGGTGTCATAGCCTAGGGGAGATTTTTCTGTCAGCAGGTGGTATCCTGGTCCACCCCAGCCATCTCCCCGGGGATCACCGCCCTGAACAACAAAATTGGGAATTACCCGATGGAAAGTCAGGCCGTCGTAAAATCCGCTTGCCACCAGGTCTAAAAATGCGGAGGTTGTATATGGGGCATAAAATCCATCGCAACGGATAGTAAATAAACCTTTTGAGGTGTTGAACCTGACGTCGGGATGGATTCCATATTTCTGTAAATTTTTCAGAGAAGAGAACAAGTAAGATTCGCGATAATTAGGAGGTTGTGGTAAATCCAGCTGGTAAACACTTGTCAATAAGCGATAACTCTCTTCACGCAGCTGTTTCTGACGACAGGCTAGTAAGGGCTTAAGGTGTTGGGGAGCATCAGGCGGCCGTATGGTCTCAATGGCAGCCAAGATCTCCAAGATGGATTCAAGATAATTAAAATCGTCCTGTTTTTTAAGGCGGGCATAGAGATCGGGGACCAGCTCGCTGACGCTGATTTTACTCTGCCTGATTGTGTTGGCCGCTAAGTAATTTTGTACCGGGTCAGCAGCAGTTAATCCCTTTTGCAGAAAAGCTTTATATTCTTTACTTGTGATAACTTGGTTTTCGAGAAGCGTGGTGAGAGCAGTACTCAATCCGGTGTAAGCGGCGGTAGCGATACTTTTCTTTAGGTCATGAATGTATGGTAGCAGGCACTCAAAGTTCGTTCTGTTCAGATTTTTACTCAATCCCTCTATTTTATATAATAGGTAATCCTCTGTTATGGGAAAACTTTCCAAGATATACTCATCATTTTGATCTAATTTTGAGTAAAGTAGTTGAATAATGGAGCCACAAACGTGGGGTGATGACTTCTGAAAAAGGTTATGTAGAATTTCAATGGTTGATGGTGTGAATCTGACCGCAGCCGGACAATTCTCCAGCGCGGCTGCAAGGACATGGAAATTTGAATCATCGAGAGCTTTTAGCCAGAGTGAATCTGCCGCTGGCAATCCGGGTATCGCCTGGACGGCTTCATATTTTACCGACCAATCTGGATCATTCAATAAAGCCAGATAAATGCGACCCTTTTCAGGGAACTGTAGTGACTTTAAAATTTTGGCTAGGGCCCGCTGGACTATAGGGTCATTACATTCTCTGGAGGTGAGTAGACCTTTAATTTGAGGTAATAATATTGCAGGATCACTGATTCGCTGCAGCGCTACCGCAGCCGCATGTCGGGCTTGGCTGTTTTTAGAACTAAGTGCTTCGATACACATTGCTACAGCAGTGGGCGAGAAAAACTGTCTGCTAAAAAAGTAAGCAAATGACTTGAACAAGATGTCCTGTGGAGCAGGCTGGATATCTTTATCGGTTAGCAGTTTTAGCGATTGTAAATCACCAACCTTACCAATTGAAAGCACAATCTGATCGCGTATTTCGGAGATTGGTTCAGCGGTTAGCCGTTGCGTTAGTAATGCATTTGAAGATATGCAGGGTAATTGTCCCAGCGCAAAAGCTGCTCCGATTCGAACCAGCTGAGAGGAATCCAGCAAGAACTTTGACAGGTTCGGTACAATCGTTGTATCTCTACTGTTGGCAGCGGCAAGGCAAAGCCGGTAGCGGATTTCAGGATCGGCATAATTCTGATCTAATATTTTTGCTACCTGCCGATTGTTCTGAGATTCGATAATGTTAAGAACCGGTTTAGAGAACGGTTTTTTTGAGCAGGTTGAAAGGACGTACCCCCCCAAGATGCCGATTGCTATAAGAGAGTATTTATTGAAAATAGTTATTCTCCCCAGAATGAACAAACGTAGAGCCCGGTGCTAAGACCGACCAGCGGGGCGGGCTCGACATAAACGGCGTCCTGAAAATGCAGATATTCGGGGATCAAGCCAAAATTCTGATAAGCCTGTTCGGTAATCCACCGTTTTAGGGACTCTGTCTTTTTAAAGTTAGTTGCTCTTTGATTGATGATTGACAATAAAATATCTCCAGGCACCCACTCATTTCTCGGTTTGTTTTTGGTAGCCGGAAAGCGTCTGTAACCATTATTAATGGCTAACTGTTTATCGAAAGCACTTAGGGTTCCTTTGCAGATATAGTCTTGAGGGGTAAAAACCCAGAGCAGAGCAAAGGCGCTGGCGGCATCAATTGGGATACCGGGACTGGTTCCTTCCATATAGCCTTTGAGGGAGTTTTGGTCTTCGTTGTAGAGATTCAATTCGAACTGGTGGTGGAGTGCAATAGCAGCCTCTTCATAATTGCTAGCTCGCTGCTCGTCGTCTGCCATCCGGGCTAACCATGCGGCATCCACCAAGCCGCGGTACGCAGCCGCTGTAGTGTAGGCATAGTGCTTGGCAACTCCTGGATTAAATAGTCCATTGTCTGCCCGCAGCAAGCCGCTCTCATCTCTCAGATTGATCAGGACATCGGCGATTTCGGTCGAGATTTTAGGCCAATAGTACTCTAAATATTTTACATCGTCCGTAATTTCGACATACTGCTTTAGATTCCACAGAACAGTACCAAATCCAGCCAGGTAAATTTCGGGTCCGTAATCGCCAGTATTCGAGGCCTCTGAGCCGTTGCCGTAATAATAGTTAACCGAGATTGCATAATTCTGCCCTAGCCCAATGGAGCTATCGCCGAATTTATGGTGCTTGTATTTGCCACAGCGGCCATTCATCAGAAATTGTAAAGTACTCAATGCTTCTTCAATATGGCCTGATAATAGAAGGGCATCAATTGCACAGCTCATATTTGTCACTGTCGCCAATGCCAAGTTTGATGGTAGGAAGGCGGAGATAATCTGGCCCCGCGCCGGGAATTTTTCACGGCACTGCGCCATTTTCAAGACTACCAGAGACTGGAGATAGACTACAGATTCAGTCTTATTGATATTAGCAGGCATTATTGTGGTCGAGTGCCAATTCTTCCACCACTTAATCTCATCAGTTAGAGCAGTGAATCCCGGATGTTCATTTTTATACTTTCTAATAACATTGTATGGTTTGGCATTGGGATTCTCGTCATAGTAGCAAATCACAAACAGCCACTTGCGATTTTGCTCTTGAAATGACCATTTATTTACGTACAGGTTTTGATTTTTGTCGACAATTTCAAAATTGAGGGTATAGCTCCCCAATGAATCTCCCTCGAGGATTGCAAAGAAGACCCATATCGGTTTATCGAGCGAGAAAGGTGAGAACGCATACTGGGTTAGTATCAGATCCTTGCCTTTCTGTTGATGATAGATGATTCCGGTACCATCAATATATCCAGCAGCAGTGTTTGCTAATTCGGTTATTGGTATTTCGCGACGTTCCTTGAATAGGATGGTACGTGCCGAAGTGATCAATGTTGGAGTTTTGGTTTTCTCATCGTATTGAGAATAAAGATGAGGTCTTATATTGCCGAATTCACATTTTTTAACATCATAAGTCGCCACGGCAATTCCATTGCTAAATGTCAGGATTGAATAGGACTGATGGGGTTGTAGATGTTCCATTGACTTGGATAATTGTGGGGGTGCCGCGGCAATTTTTACCGGCCCCTGTATCATTCCCCCATTGCCCTTTCGATTGAAAGTCCGGACGGCGATAAGGTTCTTTTTTGTCAGATAATTTGCCGGCAAAACGTAATACTGGAATTTTGCCGTGTCGCCTGTCATTTGGCCTTCATTTAAACCATTTTGTCCTACTAACAAGTTATTAATGAAAACCTGATCAGCATCTCGCACAATTCCCAGATGGAGGTAGAGGCTGTCTTGAGTAATTAATGCCGAGTCGAAATCGAAATATTTCCGATACCAGGCAAATCCATCATAGTTGGCAAACCCCTGATTTTCCCAAGGACCGGGCACTTTGATCGAGTACCAAGCGGAGTCATTGAAACTTACTTTCGACCAGCTGGTATCATCTCCAATATTGAAAAGCCAGGGACCATCCAGCGGAATATCAGCTCTTAGAAATGCGATTAAAACAATGTTAGCCAGAATGATTTTAGCGTTTTTCACGGTGATAAAATTACAGTAAATTCTCGAAAAACTCAAAAACAAGGACAACAAATTTATACTGTTTTTAATTTTAATAAAATAGAATGGTTTTTGTCGTCATATTTCTTTAAAATTTGGCATTAAAAATTTGCTTCGTAACTGAGACTACAATAGATTTAAAAATATGAGTTTACTGACTACTCCACCACCCAATTACCTTGCTGGTTATGATCAAAAGATACTTGATTTGGTTAAGGCAGGAAATTATGACCAGGCATTATGGGTAGCCGAAGAGGCTCTCGAATATTCTAGGAGCCATTTTGGGAAAAGCCATCTTGAAACGGCCAAGACCATGAACAATCTTGCCTGGATTTACGATTTACTACAGAGATATGCTGAAGCGGAAAGACTTTACCTGCGGGTGATTGCGCTAAAAAAAGCCGTTTGTGGAGACACTGCAGTCGAACTGGTGCCTACCTTGGAAAACTTAAAGTCGCTGTATCTGTGTCTCGACCAATATAGCAAAGCCGAGAAAGTTTTGCGTGAGTTGATTAAAATTGTGAAATCTAAGATCGAGCCGTGGTACCTTCGGGAAGCAGTATATTTATGTGAATTAGCTGAAGTATATGAGAAGATGGCTAACCCGGCCATGGCAGAGGCATGTTACCAGCAGAGTACAGCATTCGTCGAGAGCACGATGCCTCTTGATCATCCTAACCTCGGGCGTGTATTTGCGCGCATGGCGGATTTTTATGTCCGCCAGGAGAAATACCAGCGGGCAAGATTCTACTATTTCCGAGCGTACCGAATTATGAAAAGAAAATTATCCTCAAAAAATCCAGACGTCCAGCATGCTAACGCTGGACTGGCGATGTTACAAAGCTTCTTCCCCGATGCTGAGCCCACCAGAGCGGAAGAGGAATAGGAAAATATCAGCAACTGTATGTTTATTTTATATTTTTTATTGGGATTCATACTACTCTACTATGGTGCAAATTTCTTAGTACGGGGTAGCTCCTCCATTGCCGTGTCTATGGGGGTAAAGAAGATCGTTATTGGACTAACTATTGTAGCTATGGGAACCTCTCTGCCCGAGTTTGTCGTTAGTTTGTTTGCTGCCATAGAGAAGGTAGATGGAGTGAGTGTTGGGAATATTGTTGGGAGTAACTTGGCTAATATATTGTTGATACTCGGTCTTGCTTCGGTAATTCACCCGATTGGAGTAAAGAGAAGAATATTTTTTATCGAGCTACCGGTCTTGCTACTCCTTACCCTCCTTTTTATTATTTTCTGTCGCAATGGTCTGCTGAATGGGCTTGAAGGTATCATTATGTTTGTGATTTTTCTGACGTATATGATTTTTATCATTGCCAACAGGAAAGTGCGGGAATATATGGATGTAGGAATTGTTCCTGCGGAAAAGGGAAACCTAAGGAAGAACACTCTTCTGATTATTCTCGGTATTGCGGGCTTAATAGTGGGTGGGCAGTTGACGGTCAAAGGTGCCATCGGCTTGGCGCGGTTATTTGGTATATCGGAGCTGGTTATTGGGCTTTCGGTGGTTGCGATAGGTACTTCGTTGCCCGAATTATTTACCAGCGTTGTGGCGGTAATTAAGAAGGAAGATGAAATATCCATTGGTAATATTATTGGCAGCAATATGTTCAACACGGCTTTTGTACTGGGATTGGTCCCGCTGATCCGACCGCTAACTATTGATGCTAAAGTGATTCATTTTGATAATTTTTTTATGTTTGGCGTAATACTGTTATTGTCTGGATTTCTGTTTATCGAACGAAAGCTCACGCGAAAGTCAGGGATTATCTCATTGGTTCTTTATATATTCTTTATTTTGAACTTAATCTTTCATTTTATTTGACGATTTATTTACTATTGTGAAAGTTGCAGTCTATCAGTTTGAGCCTCAACGGGGTGACAAATCTGTCAACCTCAAAAATATTGCCGATACAATATCAAGTTACTCCAATATTAACCTGTGGATCTTGCCGGAATTGGCAACAACTGGCTATCTATTTGATTCTTTAGAAGCCCTACGATCCCAGGCAGAGCAAATTCCCGAAGGTGTTACCTGCAAATTCGTCCGGTCAATTACTCGCAAATTAAATTGTGCCTTGATTCTTGGGCTTGCTGAGAAGCAGGGTAATAATGTGTTCAATAGTGCTGTTATTTATGATCGCGGGAATTACTTGGGGAGCTACCGCAAAATTCACCTTTTTGATCGAGAAAAGCGGCTTTTTGCATCTGGCACACAGGAGCCGCCGGTGTTTTTGGTTCACGGTGCCCGGGTCGGTATAATGATTTGTTTTGATTGGTTTTTCCCAGAGACCGCCCGTACGCTGGCGTTGAAAGGCGCACAGTTGATCGCTCATCCGGCAAATCTGGTATTGCCCTACTGTCCCGAGGCGATGATTACCCGCAGTATAGAAAATCGTGTTTTTACGGTTACCGCGAATCGTACCGGGTTGGAAAGGTTGGAAGATGGGACGGTTCTGACCTTTACTGGTAACAGTCAGATAATTGATCCTATAGGCAAACGACTCGGGCAGCTCAGCGCAACAGAGCGGGGGGTGCTGGTTATGGAGATTGATCCCACTGCATCTGATAATAAATGGATTACTACAAATAACCATGTGTTTAAAGATCGCAGGGTGGATCTTTATAACCTGTAAAATTAATTATGACAAGGGCAGAGTCAGATCGGAATATCAACGTTGCTGATAAAGAGCAGGCTCGTCTGGATTGGCTCCGCAAATATACCGATAGTATTTGTGCAATTTTACGACTTGCCCCGATTGGCGAGGAAGAGGCTCACGAAATCCTGGTAACAGTAAGGCAGATAATCCTGGCGGAATTTCCAGGGATGGAGTCACAGTACAATATAATTTATGAACGGCGTTTTCGCCGCATATTAATCCGCAGAGGAATGGCTATTCCACTGTTTCAAAAGTGAGGAGATGAAAACAACATGGATCGTGACAAAGCATGGAACCTTCTAACTACTTACACAAAGACCGAGAGCCTGATCAAGCACGCCCTTGCAGTAGAGGCGGCGATGCGCCATTATGCAAAGATTTTCGGTCAAGATGAAAATCTCTGGGGCATCACTGGTCTTTTACATGACTTCGACTATGAGATTTACCCGGACGAGCAGAATCATCCTTACCGTGGAAATGAAATCCTTGCCCGCGAGGGATATCCGGAAGAGGTAAGAACGGCTATCATGGGACATGCCAGTTACACTAATACGCCACGAACTTCCTTATTGGCGAAGACCCTTTTTGCGGTTGATGAATTGACCGGTTTTGTGATTGCTGTGGCGCTTGTTCGTCCCTCAAAGAGTATTTTTGAGGTGCAACCCAGTTCAGTACGAAAAAAATTTAAAGACAAAGCCTTTGCTGCCAAGGTCAATCGGGGGGAAATTCATCAGGGTATCGCTGAGCTGGGAGTGGATGAGACCGAACACATCCAACGAGTGATTGATGCGTTGAAGACTATAGCAAAAGAGCTGGGCATAGCAGGAAACTAATATCTCGTTAATCTTTTGAAAGCACCTCGACAATCTCCCAGCTCTTTACCGTATTTTTTAACCTGTTTCATTACGCTTGTCTGTCCCCCATAGCTAATGTAGCTTTATAACAGAAATTGATGAATTGAAATTGAAGCCCATATCTGATCAAAATATTCAAGTTTCGGAGTTGGTTGCCAATATTTTGAGTAATATTGAGAAGCCCGGTCGCTATACCGGAAACGAATATAATGCTGTTCATAAAAACTGGCAGCAAGTTGAAGGCTCGGTTGCTCTGGCTTATCCCGACCTTTATGATGTCGGCATGTCATACTATGGTTTTCAGATTTTATATCATATTATTAATCGTGAGACTGATCTTGTGGCTGAACGGGTTTACACTCCTTGGGCAGATTATACGCAGGAATTGCGTGACCGTTACTTGCCTCTTACCAGTTTAGAGAGTCACACTCCTTTGCGGGTTTTTGATATTATTGGTTTTACTTTACCATATGAGCTAACCTGCACCAATATTCTTGAAATGCTTGATTTAGCCGGAATTAATCTTATAGCTGCAGAGCGTTCGCAAGATGAGCCATTCATCATCGGTGGTGGCAGTGGCGCTTTTAATCCCGAGCCGTTGGCACCGTTTTTCGATCTGTTTGTTGTGGGCGATGCCGAGGATATCGTCGTACCGCTTGTGCGGTATACAGCAAAAAAGAAGCGACTGAGCTGGACACGGGAGGAAATTCTGAAAGCTTTAATCCAAGAGTTTCCGGGTATCTATGTGCCCATCTTCTACGAGCCTGATGAAAATAATTTTCCCCGACCAAGATATAGCTGGGTACCAGAAAGAGTCGAAGCGCTAAAAGTGCCGTCACTCAGGTCGGAATATTATCCGTCGAATCCGATAATGCCTTTAGTTGAAATTACTCACGATCGGCTGGTTGTTGAATTAATGCGCGGCTGCACCCAGGGTTGTCGCTTTTGTCAGGCAGGTATGATCTATCGTCCGGTTCGAGAACGGTCGGCTTCAGAGGTTCAGAGGCAAACAGAGCAATCTCTCCAATCAACCGGCTATGAGGATGTATCCCTGTTATCACTCTCCTCCTCAGATTACGGTGCATTAGGCCTTTTACTCGGAGGACTAGCTGAGACTTTGGCTTGTCGGAAGACCGGACTTTCCCTCCCTTCGTTACGGCTGGATAGTTTCTCGCCTCAACTGGCATTTATGGCTCATAGGATCCGGAAATCGGGGCTGACTTTCGCACCAGAAGCCGGATCAGCTCGTTTGCGCCAGGTGATTAATAAGAAAGTCAATGAATCCGACCTGCTCCGTTCATTGGATATTGCCTTAGAATTTGGGTGGCGGACGCTTAAATTATATTACATGCTTGGTTTACCAACTGAAACCGATGATGATGTTGAGGAGCTTGTCCGGTTAACCGAGTTCATCCTGGGGATTGGTGGCAAACGCCTAAATCTGAATGTTACTCTTTCAACCTTTATTCCCAAACCTTTTACACCATTTCAATGGGAAGCTCAGTGTGATCCACAGGTGATTCAGAATAGATTGGACAACATAAAGTTAGCTTTCAGGGAATCTAAACGACTTAAGATTATGGCCCGTGATCCATACTTTTCTCAGCTGGAGTGTATTCTGTCGCGTGGTGATCGTAAAATTGCGCCAGTGATTTATGATGCTTGGTGCGGGGGCGCCGTATTTGATTCCTGGCGTGAGCGGTTCCGCCCGGATGTGTGGGAGGATTCATTACGAAAAAATTCCATTGATCGGGATTATTATACTGGTGCCATCGGTCTCGATAGCGCTCTGCCTTGGGCTCATATTGATGTCCGGGTGGAGAAAGCATTCTTGTTAAATGAACGTGAACGAGCTTATCAGGAAGTCATAACCCCGGATTGCCGTAGTGGCTGTATCGGTTGTGGGGTTTGTGATACTGAAAATTTGAGGATGGATTTGGTTACGGAATCTCAAATCTTCGTTGACTATTGTCAAAAGGCCCCAAAGGATATCTCCAGTAATGAGGCAGAGTTCCGGTATAGGATGCGCTATTGCAAAACCGATGCCTTGAGTTATATTTCACATTTGGACCTAATGCGGTTGCTGCAACAGGCGATGCGACGGGCGGGACTCGATTTAGTATTCACCCAGGGCTATAACCGTCGGCCGAAAATGTCGGCTGGTTATCCTCTACCGCTGGGCTATACTGCTGAGGATGAAATTATTGAGGTTGTTTTGCTAAAAGAAACGCCAGATATTATCACTCGTCTAAATCGCAATCTGCCGCCAGGTCTGGTAATTCGATCAGCAGAGCTGCTGTCAACGAGACTGCCCTCGATTTTTTCCTCCGTAATCGGCTTTGATTACAAAGTTCAGCTAATGCAAAAAGTTCCGGCTAGCGTTGGCGAGAAGATTCTGGAAATTAACTATTCTAACACGATTTTGATTGAGCGCATCCGCGATGGTAAGCAGAAAACTATTGATTTGAAAAAGTATATTGAGACAGTTCATCTCGACGGGCAAGCCCTTGCGGTTAAGACCCGGGTAGTTGCTGGTCAGACAATCAGGATGGAAGAGCTGCTGGCCTATCTCGGATTAAAAAGTGGCTATCAGATATGTCGCAAGAAAACCTATTTACAAAATGAATGATTTTAGATGGGACGGATAATGGAAAAACAAATTCTAATGAGCGAAACTAGTAGGGAGACCCGAATCGCGATTCTGGAAAACCGGGAACTGGTGGAGTTTTTTGTAGAGAAGCCAGAACGAGATCGCATGGTTGGGAGTATATATAAGGGGAAAGTTGAAAATGTGCTTGAGGCTATCCAGGCGGCATTTGTGGATATTGGCTACCGGGTGAATTCATTTTTGCCCTTTTCGGAGATAAATGATCCATCAACTGTTAGCTCAATGGTTGAGGATATTGTGCGTGATGAGGAAGACGAAGAAAAGCCAGTGAAACCAAGGCGCCGAACTGTTCGGAGAAGTGACGGCATTAACATTAAATCCGGGCAGGAAATATTAGTACAGGTGATTAAGGAGCCGTTTGCTCAGAAGGGTCCACGGGTGACGACAGACATTTCCATTCCGGGGCGGTTTTTGGTTCTGGTACCTAATGAAAATTATGTTGGTATTTCGAAGAAAATTTCGGTTCGCGAAGAACGAAAACGCTTGAAGGATCTAGCCCACCACATTAAGCCAGCCAGTTTCGGCTTGATTATCCGGACTGTAGCCGAAGGGCAATCTGAAAAAGAGCTAAAATTTGATTTGGATAACCTGCTGGAGCATTGGGCCAAATTGGAAGAAACGGTTAGGAAATCCGAGGCGCCAGTATGTGTCTATAAGGATATGGAAATGACATCAACGGTGATCCGCGATCTCCTCACTCCCGATATGGATAAAATTATTGTTGATACAAAATCACTCTATCGGCAGCTGCATGATTACATCAAAAGTGTATCTCCGCAATTCATGAGAAAAATTGAATATTATAGCTCACGCAATCCTCTCTTTGAGGAGTATAATGTTGAGCGAGAGTTCGAGAAATCGCTGAACAAAAAAGTCTGGCTGAAAAGTGGCGGATTTATTGTCATCGAGCATACAGAAGCAATGACTACAGTTGATGTGAATAGCGGGAAATTCATCGGTAAAAAGGATCATGAGAATAATTCACTGAAAATAAATCTGCAGGCGGCCAAAGAGATAGCCCGTCAGTTACGCCTGAGAAATGTCGGCGGTCTGATCGTTATTGATTTTATTGATATGGAAGATGTTGGCAACAAGCATAAGGTTTTTAATGAGTTCAAGAAAGAGCTGCAAAACGACCGAGCAAAAGTTTCTTTATCTCCAATTTCCGAATTTGGTTTGCTGGAAATGACCCGCCAGCGGACTCGCTTGAATCTCTTGCACAGTGTCAGCGAGGAGTGTCCAATATGTCATGGTTCGGGCCGGATAACCTCCAAAGAGTCAGTGGTAACAAAAATTGAGGGTTGGTTCCGCCGTTTTAAGGTGAAGGCCCGCAAGAAGAGGTTGGTTCTCCATCTTCATCCGAATATGGCCGAGTATTTGCGAATTTCTACCCCCAATCTGATTCGTAAAATTCAATTGAAAAATTTTATTAGGATCAGGGTCGAAGAGGATGAAACAGTTCCAATAGACGACTTTAGGGTCTTCCTAACCAAAACTGGTGCGGATATTACCGACCAATATTAGGCTTGACAAATCTATGGCTATTATCTAAATTTACCCGCCTTTTTGAAACCCGTTATTAGAAAGCATTATGAATAACGAATTATATGCAATTGCAAATATCGCTGGCGATCAGGTTGTATTAGAGCCCGGTAAGAAAATTGCCGTTCCCAAGTTGGATGTCGAGGTTGGCAAATTATATACGGTAGATTCTATTTTATATCTTCGGGAGGGCGAGGAAGTTAAAATCGGAACCCCCTATATTGAGGGCGCAAAAATAACGGCAGTTGTGTCGGAACATAAGCGATTGCCCAAAGTGGTCGTTTTCAAGAAGAAGCGCCGCAAAGGATATAAAGTTAAGCGTGGTCATCGCCAGCCCTATACAGTACTGGAAGTACAAACTACCGATGCAAAGGCGGTCAAGCAGCCTAAAGCGGCAATTGGGAAAAAGCAGCCTAAATCCACAACGAAAGAATAGGAGATAGCAGAAATGGCTCATAAAAAGGGTGTCGGCAGCTCGAAAAATGGACGAGATAGTAATGCTCAGCGTTTAGGTGTCAAGAGATTCGGTGGTCAATATGTGACTGCCGGTTCGATTATTGTGCGTCAGCGTGGAACCCGAATTCACCCGGGAGTCAATGTTGGTATTGGCCGCGATGATACCCTATTTGCGCTGGTTGATGGGATTGTTACTTTTAAATCGGTGGGCCGTGATAAGAAGAGTGTCAGCATATTGAATTAGAGATCTTCGTTTATTTTAATACATCATTACTCCCGCTTCTCAATCATGATAAGCGGGATTTTTTTACTACCTCAGATTGAGACGGATTTCTTTTCCTGAGCCCTTTTTCGCGTAGAGGTGTTCATTGATAGAGGAATTGTGTAATTCAATTACTCAGGCAGATCAGAAGCTTGTTCAGTTCTGCGATGTTTCTGATATAGTAGTGAGCTCGTGTCTTTCGTCCAATATTTTCGCGCAATAGGATTGAATATCCGTACAGATTTGCTTGGCGAAAAGCCGGTTCATCACTGAGTTCAGCTCCAAAATAACATAGGATTGGGCCCAGTCCACTTTCCCGGGGGAGCAGCGAAAAAATTTTCTCAATGCATTTACTCTTATCCCACTCTGCGGCAAGCACTACTTTTACTGCTGTTTGAGTCTGAATTATTTGTAGAGGTAAAGCGTTAATGGAGTTTTTAATTATTTGTACTATTTGCTGTTGAGTTACTATTTCAGATTGAGGAGAACTAATCTTTAGTTCCACTCCATTGCGAATGGTATTTTCACGGGTCCACTTTGGTCCCAGTTCCAATTCGAGAGCGGTATATGTTTTGTTAAGGTAGTGGCGTAGAAGAGCCAGTTGGGGATAGTGCCACCCGAAGATTGGACTGTCAATCTCCAGCCCAAGGCTACCGGCAAGAATAATTTTATCAGATGTGGGAATCGAGCAAAGCTCTTCTAATGGCTTACGGCTGATTATCCCACAGAAGAGTCGTGAACAGTCGGAAAGGGTGAAGAATTTTGCCGCTATTACCCGACTGTTTGACTGATAGTTATTCAACAATTCGTCATAATTAAATAACAAGCATAATGGCTGCTGGTTATTGATAACCTTCAGTAACTGTGGAATTTCCTTTAAAAAGTCCTGCAGGTGTTCAGGCATTGCACTTTGATGTAATTAAATCAGAATGAGCGTTAACCCTATTGCTTAAATAGGAATAAGTCAAGCACCGCATTATTTTATTGTTGGAATTGGAGGATGGATTGTGGGGCAATTATTATTGTCCAACAAGTAACCTGCTTGAGCTGACCATAAGTAGATAGCTTATTCCGGCTGAATTGCATCAAAATTACAGACCTCTACACAAGTACCGCAATCAGTGCACTTCCTCGGGTCTATAATATAGATGGGATCGCCCTCAGTGATAGCTCCCTCAGTACATTCTGGAACGCACATTCCACAGGCAGTACACTCATCAGTGATTTTGTAAGCCATAATGATTATCTCCTATTATGGTAATTAATAAAAACTGTTAAAATATAACCATCTTTTTCTTGATTGACAACCTTGGTCCGGCGATCCATTTTATTATTGGCTTGAAATAATTAGATTACCCGGATTTTACTAACAATTTAAGAAAAGAGTAGTCGTTATGGAGAGAGTTAATCAAGGCGCGAGGTTGAGACAGGAGCCTACGGCGCTTTATCGCTGGTCGGTTTTGTTGTTTATCAGCCTGGCAATGTTTGGGAATTATTATGTTTATGATAGTATTGCCCCAGTGGCAAAATTAATGAAGGAGCAGCTGGATTTTTCGGACACAAATATTGGTCTATTGATGGGTATTTATAGTGTCCCCAATGTATTCATGGTGCTGATCGGGGGCATTATTATTGATCGGATTGGCACAAAAAAGTCATCTCTGCTGTTTTCGGTACTCTGCATGGTGGGGGCGTTAGTTACCTCGTTTGGAGGAGGTCAACTCTGGCTCATGGCTTTGGGCCGATTGGTATTTGGACTGGGGGCTGAATCTTTGATTGTGGCGATCACCACCGTGCTGGCGAAATGGTTTAAGGGGAAAGAGCTCTCATTAGCTTTTGGAATAAACCTGACGGTCGCCCGGCTTGGCTCCTTTGCAGCAGATAACTCTCCTACCTGGGCGCATAGATACTTTGACTCATATCAATATCCACTGATGATTGCCAGCGCTTTTGGCGCTATCTCTGTGCTGGCAGTGGTATTTTACATACTAATGGATAATAAAACCCGGTCGCTCTTTCAAATGGGAGCGGAACAGAAGCAGGATAAAATTAAGTTTTCTGAGATTTTTAAATTCAACAAGTCCTTTTGGTACATCACTCTTCTGTGCGTTACCTTTTATTCGGCCATCTTCCCCTTCCGAACTTTTGCGATCAAATTCTTCCAGGAGCATCATGGCTTGCCGATTCGGGCCGCTGGTTTTGCCAATAGTATAATCATTTTGGCAACCATGATTGGGACACCGCTGTTTGGAATGTATATTGATCGCCATGGAAAACGAGCATCGTTGATGATTCTGGGGTCGTTGCTGATAGTGCCGGTTTACCTGGGAATGGTCTATACTCAGATACATCCGATTTTTTTTACGGCTATCATGGGGGTAGCTTTCTCGCTGGTACCGGCGGCGATGTGGCCCTCTGTGGCTCTGATTGTAGAAGAGAAAAAGCTAGGCACAGGCTATGGTTTAATGACCATGATCCAGAATATTGGTCTAGCGGGTTTCAATTTTTTAGTAGGCTGGGCAAATGATGTCAGTACTAATGTTGCTGGCGTTACTGATTATCGGTTAGGAATGTGGCTATTCTCAATTACCGGAATTCTGGGATTGTTTTTTGCGATTAAGCTACGCCGCCAAGAGCGAGGCCCGAATAAGTTTGGATTGGAAAAGGGTATTAAAGATAGATAATTGGTGCAATAACAAATTTTCTTCTTTAACCGCAGGATGCCAGGTCGGATCAAACCCGGGGATGAAGTAATTGCAGCAGTGTCTTAGCCGTATTTGCTGGTGAAAAGCTTGAATCGGCATCCTGCCAGACCCGCAGGGCGATCTCAAGATGTTCCCGGGCCGCCTGACTTTCTCCATTGAAGATACAAATTTGGGCTGATTCAAGGTGTGCGTAGGGATCCATCGGTAGAACCCTTAGGGTGGTTTCAAGTAGTTTTTGGGCTTTCTGGGGTTCATTTATTTTTCGATAACAGCGGGCTATGTCAGTCAAAACCGTGACATCGGTGGGATTATATTGAGAGGCCTGCTGGTACTCCAGAATTGCATTGAGATAATCCTCTTGAAATTCGTGTATCTTTCCCCGTGCATGATGAACCACATTCATGTTGGATTCTTCACCGAAAATCCGAATTGCTTCCTTAACCTCTTCAATAGCTTCCAAGGCTTTGGCAGTATCTTGCTGCTCGAGATATATTTGTAGATAACCCAGCCATACCATTCTTGACCAGGGTTGGGAAAGCTGCTGGCGATAGTTATTCAGTTCATTCAATCCAAGATCGGCCGTTCCGTTGTGACAATATAGATCATAGGATTGGTCTTTTAAACGGTTGGTAATTACCTCCAGGGGGCGCAGGTACTTCTGCTGCTCCTCAAATTTTTTATCCCTGTATTCTAATGCTTTTTTAATTTGACCTCTGGTTTGATAGTACTCCTGCAAAGCTTCATCTATTAGGTTTCGATCAATTGGCGTTTTGGCTAAGGATTCGGCATTCCGGATGTTTGCTAATGCCTCTTCATATTTTTCCTGACGAAGATTTACTCTGGCGAGCTGTGTCATGATTGATATTTCGGTGGGTTGGAGCATTAAGGCGTTGGTGAAATATTGTTGCGCATCATCATATTGACCCATAGTATAGTAGAGGTTACCGAAAGCCAGGAACGGCCGGTAATCCTTTGGGAAATATTTTTGGTATTGCTTTAAATATTTGATTGCCTCTTTAAAAAGACCTTTTTGCAAATAGGCGCTACCAATATAATTGAAGTAGTATACCCGGGATGGATCAATTGCCAGGATTTTATTGTACTCTTCGATGGCCCGGTCAATCTGATTGCGCATAAAATATACATCGGCAAGCTGGAAATGTCCGCGAATATCGTCGGGACAAAGATTTACCCACATATTTAACACCGCCAAGCGCTTTTCAGGCTCCTCCGTTACTAAATAATACTCCTCCTTAACCAAATATTGGAGATTTTCAGGCAGTTTATAGATATTCTGCATCGTAGCATCGAGAGCTTCGATTGCGGCTGCGGTGCGATTGAGGTTGATATTAGCAGTATAAAGAGCCCACCAGGCTAGTGCAAACGACGGATCGATTTTAACAGAATTATAAAAATGGGCGAGTGAACCTTCGAGATCGTTTTTCAGGTTGATCAGATTTGATCCTTTGATATATTCTTGAAATGCATCGTATGAGCGGGTAAACAATTCGGTTATTGGCAAATCTTCCAGACTTTCAATATGCCAGTTGGGAGTCCCGAGATCCTTTCTGGTTTGCAAGCTAATCTGGTCAATAAGCTTAAAAATATCGCACTCCTTTAGTGTGTGCTCAGACAGGAGTTTGCCCCGGGTGGTTTCATAAAGGAAGGTTGAGACGACCAGGGTGTCATTCTGGATCTTGACTGATCCTCCTAAAAAGTATTCACGCTCGATTTCTTGGGCAATCTTTTTCTCGAGCGTGAGAGGAATTACCATGCCTTCGGAAAAGCCCGCCTGAACGATGCGCTGGTAAATATTATTGTCGTAAGCAGAATAGACCGAAAAGAAAGGATCCTGGTCCAGATCAATGTGACAGCCAGCCATGATAGCGTATTGAAGCCAGTTCAGGTTTGTATCACCAGTCTCGTTCTCGAAGAAAAAGATTGCCAATCTTTTCGTCAATTGACCTTTGGGAATTTGGCGCTTGAGGGTCTGGCCGGTTTCGTCCTGGACGGCAACCTCGGTAGTGGCTGAACCGAGTTCCTTCCCGCCGAAGATTGTCAAGATCAGGATCACGGTAAATATAATGTTAATCGGAATGCCGATTTTCTCCGTTTTGGTCCACTTATCCCGACCAGGGCGGCCATGAAAATAGGCTAACATTGCGACAGTTGGAAGTAGAGAGATTAGGGTAACAAAACTCAGATCAATCAAATGCGGTGAGAACACAAAATGCTCTACGATCCAACTGGTAAATTCGAGGATCGTCCAGCATGCTCCAAAATAGATCAAGATGATCTGCGGAAACCGCCGGTTGAAGAGATCTTTGATGAAGCTTGGTTTATTGTGAGTATTCTCGGAGTTTTGCATAGCGCCATTGGGCATTTTAATAAGATGACAAATTTGGGGGATTTGTTGTCTGGCTTTTCAGTATTGATAAAGCCTTTTGGCCCATTATTGCTTTTAGAGATATCAATTACTATCCTCCCGAATCATCAAGTAATGGTCAATATTAGCTTCTTTAAACTTATCACCCTTGACTATAAATCCATGTTTGGCATAATAGTCACGGAGCTGAACCTGAGCATTCATTTTATACTTCCTAAAACCGTGCTGGCGGGCAACTTGTAGCATATACTCAACTAGCTGGTGCCCATGTCCTTTTTTACGATATTGCTTACGCACTGCTATCCGCTCCAGTTTAGCCCATTCACCACTGAATCTCAATCGGCCACTGGCAATCGGTTCGCTTTCAATTTCCCCCAGGATGTGAAGCGCACTATATTCGTGCTCATCCATTTCGATTGAGTAAGGAACCTGCTGTTCTTCAAGAAATACGATTCCACGGACAATAAAAACCTTGATCAAATCATCCAGGCTGGTAACAATTCTAAACATAACTGAGAATACTCCTGATGTAGTAATATAAGTAAAATTAGATATAAAATCACTGCTACTCTCTGTCCATGGATTGAAATTGGTCCAGATAGTTCCTCGTTGTCTAATTTTCTGGGATTTCAACAGAAGAGACGGGAATACTGTTTACGTGAGAATAACAGTTGTTCGGGTATGTTGATGGATAGCCAGTAGAGAGGTAGAGTTATTTGCTCTTAGTGGGCAGTTTTGATTTCATGTCCTCGATCAGTTCTTTGACTTCATTAAACCGATTGCGGATTTTCGCCAATAATGCTTCTTCTTGGTTCTCTGGAGGGATGGAACTCTCGGATATTTCTGAGCTCTCTTGACAGGTTAGTTGCGGTTTGATAGTTTCAATATTCAAATTGGTATTTCTCAATTGCCCGCTAATCTAATAAAAATTTATGTGAGAGTATAGCCGGAATTAAAATGATACCTTCACAAATCAAGTTCGATAAAGACTTTTGTATTTAAGTTAACATGTATAGCTTATCCGAAAGTAGTTGGGAGGTTAAATGAGGCGGCAGGAATTATTAGACCATCTGGATGAGTTTCTGAATATAAGGAATTTTTCTGATTATGGTCCGAATGGTCTTCAAGTTGAAGGGCGAGAATACATCCAGCGAGTCGTAACTGCGGTGAGCGCTTCGGTAGAGCTGTTCCAGCAAGCCATTGAACTTGAAGCGGATGCTATCATTGTCCACCATGGTATCATCTGGGATTCTGAGCGGCCGGTATATCAGGGAAGTTATAAGCAGCGGGTGAAGATGTTATTGGAGAAGAATATCAACCTGTTTGCCTATCACCTACCCCTTGATGCTCATCCAGAGATTGGTAACGCAGCCCAGATGGCAAAATTATTAGGCTTGTCGGACTGTGAATCTTTTGGTGAATATCGTGGCAGTTGGATAGGAATCAAGGGTCGGATCGTACCCCAGCCAGCGGAGGAATTTTTTAACTTGATCCGGGGAAAAATCAATCCCGCGGCTATCGTTTTCCCATTTGGTCCATTAAAAATAGAGCAGGTCGGTATTATCTCCGGCAGCGCTCGGAAGGAGATCAGGCAGGCAGTTGCAGATAAGCTTGACTTGTTCTTGACTGGGGAAGCTTCAGAGTTTGTGATGCATTATGCCAAAGAGGAGGAGATCCACTTTGTAGCGGCAGGGCACTATGCCACCGAATGTTTCGGAATTAGAGCACTTGGGGAACATATTCGGGAAAAGTTTAGTATCAAAGTTGATTTTATTGATATTCCTAATCCGGTTTGATTGTTTTTGCGTTTTATACTGAGAAATGTTAAAATTTTCGTAAGGTAAGTCGTTGGTGTGATATGAAGCTAATTTCCAAACACTTGATAGACAGAATGTTTTGGGTTAGCGTTTTTGGGGTTGCCATGGGTTTTCTCGAGGCGATTGTGGTGATATATTTGCGGGAATTGTATTACCCGCAAGGCTTTGAATTTCCCATGAGTGCCTTCGAAACGCATACTTACATCGTCGAATTGGTAAGGGAAATTGCCACACTCGTCATGTTAGCCGCAATCGGTTTTCTTGCCGGGCGAACGATTATCCAGAAATTGTGTTATTTCCTATACTCTTTTGCAGTTTGGGATATAATTTATTATCTGGCGCTGAAGATATTTTTAAACTGGCCGCCGTCACTTCTGACTTGGGACGTACTATTTTTAATTCCACTGCCCTGGCTCGGACCGGTTATCGCCCCGATTCTGGTCTCCTTGGCGATGACCTGGCTGAGTACTAATCTGCTTTTTCTGGAGGAATACAGTGGTGGAGTAAGGGTGAAAGTTACCGAATGGTTGCTTATAATTGTTGGGGCAGGTTTTGTTTTTATCAGTTTTATCTGGAATTATTCGGTGCTCTTAATGCAGGCTGGCTTTGGCACCCGGTTCTGGAACCCAGTAGAGAATCGGCACTTTTCAAATATGGCTTTTAGCTATTGCCCCGACATTTTTAACTGGCCGGTTTTTCTCCTCGGTTTGGGCTCAGTATTGCTGGGATCAACGCTGATATTTATTCGACTGCACCCCCTGATTCGCGAACCGGATGATTTTCTGCACAACCTGCAACAGGATGTGCGCAGTTACCTGTCGAAGATCTTGCCCGTATAAATAATTTTTTCGGAGGTAAAATGAGTCATAGAGTACTATTGGGGATTGGAATCTTTCAAATTTTGATTACTACTCTGTTTTCTCAGGCTACCGGTGATATCAAATTGTTACCACCAAGATTTGAGAAACAGGTTACCCTTTTTGATGCTTTGAAAAATCGTAAGACAAACCGATCCTTTTCTGACAAGGAATTATCTCTACAGCAGCTGTCAGATTTACTCTGGGCGGCAACCGGAGTTAATCGTCCCGAGAGTGGTAAGCGCACCGCACCAACTGCTCACGACGACCGTGAAATTGATGTTTATGTAGCCATTGCAGCTGGACTTTACTTGTATGACCCGGATCAACATATCTTGAAATTGATTCATCATGAGGACATACGCTCTGCAACTGGCAGGCAGGAATTTGTTGAGACGGCACCAATAAATCTGATATTCGTAGCTGACTACCGTCGGATGAAGGGTGACCAGAGCAGCAAGGATTTCTACGCGGCGACGGATACCGGTTTTATCAGCCAGAATGTCTACCTTTATTGTGCTGCAGAGGGGTTGGCTACGGTTGTAAGAGGGATGGTCGAAAGGAGCAGTCTAGCTGAAAAGATGAAGTTATATCCTGATCAGCACATTGTACTAGCCCAAACGGTCGGCCTGCCTCGGTAATAAATTAGCTCCTATTATTTGTCCTTAGTATTCCGAGTTGATAGTCTTGCGAAGTATAGTTGATCTAACTCATACCTTGTACACGGGAATGCCGACTTATCCGGGGGATGAGCCAGTTCCCGAGATTATATCTGCTCCGTCCGATATAGCTGCCGATATTCAGACTGCGGCCATCCGTTTGGGTTCTCATTTCGGTACCCATATTGATGCACCGCTGCATTTTCTTCCTAATGGCAAGGGACTAATGGATTTTCCTATTGAAAGCTTTGCTGGTCAGGCAATTTGCCTGAATAAAAAAGATCATGCAGATTCTCTAATCGATTTAACTCCTAAAGAGTACCCTTTTATTCGCAAATCATCACCCGATTGGATACTGATATATACCGGTTTTGACAAGAATTGGGGAAGACCTGAGTATTTCTCTCGCCATCCGTTCCTGTCTCATGCGTTCTGCCGGTTTATAATTGATACAGGTGTTACCGGTATAGGGATAGACTTTCCAAGTATTGATGCCGCAGATGCGGCAGAAGCAAATTTTCCGATTCATCATCTGATTCTAAATGCCGGACTGCTGGTGTTAGAGAACTTGACCAATCTCGGAAAATTACCCCAGGATCGAACTTTCGAATTGTATGCTTTGCCATTGAAAACCAAGACCGAAGCCGCACCGGCGAGAGTAGTCGCAGTGCTATAGTCGGCGGCGGGATATCTTGACAATCTGTTTTCGCATTTCAATTAGAAATTTCAAATTCTCTGTCCAATAATAATCGGCATAAGTCCAGGGCAACTTGACAAATTTGCCGCGAGCATAAAGCATTGTCACCTCAGCAAATATTCCATCGGCAATATAGACCCGGTGCGAATAATTTTTAGTGGAAAACAAAACCAATTTGGATGACTCAAGGTAGCCGGGGTCAATATTGACAATTCTGGGAGATCCCGATCCTGATTTGGGTTCTATCTCGATCTGGTTCGACCAAACCTTGATCCGGTGGTAGTTTTCCAGACTAACAGGTGTTTCAAACACAAAAAGTTGTTTTCGCAGGTGGCTGCCGAATTCTTCGGCATAGTAGTCAGTATAGTCGGTGACGAGATAGATAGGACCGCTGCCCAAAACCCGGCCAAAGCGTTCGTTAAAATGCTCAAGAACATTTCGTTTTTGTTCCTCGGTAGTAAACATAACGGCGACGAGCGGGTATACCAATGGCACCGGTTTTATACTTCCCATGCCGCTTCCTCCAGGTGTATTGTGTTTCTAATTTTTTGATTCATTTGATTAGCCAGATTGCGCAGTTCATAAAATTGAGTCACAGTAATTTCTATGCCTGCACAAGGATAGATGGTATTATTGGTTAGTAGTGGATCCATTCCGTTCCAATCATGTCCTTTTGCATGTGCCAATTGCCATGTTTTGGTTTTAGGTATCGGTGAGAAAGATGCCAATCGTGTAATTACTCCCTGACTGGCGACATAGTGAATAGCTGCCTCAACCTCTTGATAGGTCTGTCCGGGTAAACCCATTATCAAATATACCTCTATCTCAGAACGTTTATAGCCTGCTCTTTCCAGGTGGCATAGTGCCTGTTCAAATTGATTGTTGGTTACCTTCATCGAAGAGACTTTTTGCCATTTTAATGATATCGACTCAAGGCTGACGCGAACGGTTTTAAATCCCGAAAGCCTCATTAGAGTGGCTAGCTGAGCGTCGATTTCACGGGCAAACAGGCCAATCGGGGTATGAAATTCGGCAGCAATGCCGGATTTGATCAGGCTTTCCAAAATTGGGATGATATGCCGCTGTTTATTGATAAATAGGGCATCATCATGAAATGCAAATTGATGGATGCCTAGTTGGTGATAGTAATAAAGAATTTCGCTAACAACATCCTCAGGTTCTCGTTGGATGAAATGCGGATTGAGCAGAGGTGTGGCGCAATAATCACAGTGCATCGGGCAGCCGCGCGAAGTCATGACCGGAGCTGTTATAATCTGAGGGTACAGCTCTAATGGCAATCGGCCGGTATCATCGATTGCTGGAATTAGTGAATAGTCGCGTTGAATTCCGACCAAACCGTCTACAATCATCAAAGCTTGCTTCTCGCCATAATCCTCAACCAGGTAATCCGGCTGAATAGTTTTGTGGGCATGCTCGGGTAGTAAGGTAGCATAAATACCGCCGAGGATAATTTTCGTTTGGGGGAAATTTTCTCGCAGAAGAGCAACGCTTTGCTGGACTCCAGGATACCAGAAGATCATCAGAGAGGTGACTAGTATAGCGTCCGGCGAATGATAATGTTGAAGGGCAGCGGTAATTTGTTCCCTGGTTGCCCCATAAAGACCGTAGCGACGAGGAACGTGATTGAGGACAGACGGCTTGGGAATGGTAGTTTTCTGATATTTGCCACGACCAGAGATGGGTTTCGAAGAACCGACTGGATTCCATCGCAGGCGGTCCATAAAGTCAAGCAATTGAATTTTATAGCCGTACTTTTGGAGGAATTTAGCCACATAGAGTAACCCCACCGGTTTAGACCACAGGTCGTAGGCGGCAAAGTCAGCGATCCAGGGATTAACAAGAAGTACGGATGCTTGTTTCATCAACTTAAGCTACAATCATTGATGTATGATTCCAATGTCAGAATTAATGAATCGGTTTGTGAAGTATGGAAAATAATGCTAATTTTCTTTCGATAATCCAGCAGGCGGGCTTTGAATATTGAAAAATCTCAGATATTAAGAAAACGAATTTTATATGCTGTATTGGATTGGGGACTGGGTCATGCTACCAGATCAATTCCGATCATAAGAGCACTCGGGATTAATAATGAGCTCGTCTTAGCTTCCACCGGTCGGTCATTACGCCTGCTGCAAGCCGAGTTTCCCGATCTGGAAACCATTGATTTCCCGGATTATGGAATTCGCTACTCCTACCGAGGGCGTTGGCTGTTAGTTTTTTTAATTATTCAGCTTCCGCTAGTTATTTTCAGGTTGTTCATAGAGAAATTTCGAACCGGGGAAATCGTAAGTGATAAAAAGATAGATATAATTTTTTCCGATAACCGCTATGGCGTCTACTCCCGTAAAGTTCCCTGCTATTTTATGACTCACCAGTTGCGTTATCGTTTAAGTCGGCACTTATGTGGATTTGAGTGGATTAGCGTCTGGTTCAATCGTCTGATGTTCAAAAATTTTAATCGGGTTTTCGTGCCGGATGTCGGGGGTGGTAGCAATTTGGCTGGGGCATTAGCCCACAGTTATGAGTGGCGAGGAAATTCGAAAATTTATTACATTGGGATACTATCCAGCATTGACCAGGAAGAGGTTGATGAGGATATAGATTTACTCTTTATGATATCAGGACTGGAACCTCAGCGCTCAATTTTTGAAGAGATAATTAGGCAGCAGATTGGTACAATACCCGGTCGTAAAATAGTTGTTCTGGGCAAGCCTGGGGAAGAACCCAATTGGCCGGAAACCGTAGACTTGAGAGTATTTTCTCATCTGGATCGCAAGACAATGCAGCAGACGATTAATCGTTCACGCGTGATCATCGCTCGTTCCGGCTATTCGACGATTATGGAGCTTGCCGCATTAAGGAAACAGGCACTTTTAGTTCCGACACCCGGGCAGACTGAACAGGAATATCTGGCGGAACACCTACAGAAGATGAATTGGTGGTATACTACTACCCAGGATCAACTAAATATCGCTCGCGATCTGCAGCTGGCTTGGCATACAAGAGCACCAGAAAAATTTACAGGTAATGTCAATAACTTATCCCAAATACTTGCCATTATCAGGAAAGATCTGGATTGAAATGGTAATCATTAACTGGATTCTGATTATAACCGCTACGATATATCTAGGATATATCATTTTCTTTTTCAGTGGCCTGAGGAAGTTAAAACCACATCAAGTTAATTTGTCTGAATACCCTTTTCTATCGGTTGTGGTTACTGCTCGCAACGAAGAAAAGGTCATCAAGGAAACATTGCTATCCCTTGCCCGACAGGATTATCCACGCGATCGCTATGAAATCGTAGTGGTCAATGATCGCTCTACCGATGCAACCGGCAGAATAATCCAGGAAATGCGGCAGCTGACTCCCAACCTGCGAACAATAACGATAACAGACAGAAAAGAAAATATTTCTCCGAAAAAGCGGGCATTAATTGAGGCAGTAAAAACGGTTAAATCTAACTACATTCTGACTACCGATGCAGATTGCCTGCATGACGAAGGCTGGTTAGCCAGTTATGCGGCATTGATCGGTGATAACCTGGGAATTGCTACCGGACTGACAGTGTTTCACCTTGAGGAATACCGGAATAGTTTTGAACGAACCTGGCAGAATATGCAGAATATCGAGTACATTTCCGAGCAGCTTGTTGCAGCCGGCACAATTGGTCATAATGTCGGTTTTACGGCAAATGGGAACAATATGCTTTTTAATCGCCAACTTTATGAGAGATATGAGCAAGAAGCAATCCAAAAGCAGGTAATTTCTGGTGATGATTTTTTTATAATCCAGACTGCCCAGAAATATGGATTTCGCTTGAGGTTCAGCCTCAACCCCGCTACCATTGTGCATACTCCCCCACAGCGGACACTCAAGGATTTATTAAATCAGCGGGCACGCTGGAGCTCCAAAATTGGTAGGGCAAGTAATCCGGTAGTGCTCTTTTCGGCGAATACTTTTATCTACTACCTTGGGATTACACTTTATCCCTTGTTCCTGATTTTTATGCCACAATATTGGGCAATCTTTCCTCTATTATATGGGATTAAGATCGTGGCGGATACATCCTGTGTCATCTATGGATATAAAAAATTAGGTCTGAAATTGGGAACAATTGATTATATTCTGCTCCAACTGGTGCATGCACCTTTTATTGTTCTTTGTGCTATCATTGGGATTCTGTTCGGTTTTGATTGGAAAGGAGAGCGTTATACAATTGATTCGATCAAATCGTAATTGCTTTTTAAGCACCAGGCAATTGGTTTGTACGATTGTCGCGTGTCTAATTTACTTTGTGCTGGGACATGTTCCTCTTTCCGCCTCCCAGATTCACGTGCTGCTCGATGATCCTATTTATGCTTATTTGGATAAATGTGCCACTCAGGGATTGTTGCCGGGATTTTTGAATGATACCCGTCCGTTGACACGAGCCGATCTGGCGAAGAGACTATCGGAGTTACTAAACAAGCGTGAGCAGCTATCAGAAATTGACCGCCGTCTTCTCGATGAATTTGCTGCCGATTACCGGCCGGAGCTGCAAAATTTGCAGCATAGTAATCAAATCCCAGAAGGTAACCAAGCTTATCTCTGGTTTGGTTCTGTCGCGAATTTTCGTGCTGGTTTGCATGAACTTTTTACTTATCGGGATAACCGGGAGAAGCAGCATCTGTTTATTTATGAGGGCAGTAAGGACAGCGTCTGGATTGACTGGGGTGAAAGGCTGCGCCTGGAATCCAAGAATGGCAGTTACCGGCCGGTTACCTGTGATATGCTTCATTTCAATGCTCAGTTAGGTCCAAGTTTTACAGTCTATTTTGATGGTTATCGCTATGTCCAGTTTAACACCAGCGATTATACGGATTTAACAACCGAGTACAAAGGTGTCTATCAGGCGCCAGGGGCGGAAACGGTCAGTATGAAATCATTTGATTACTCCAACGCTTACGTCCAGATGACCGGAAATTACGGTGCTTTTGAACTGGGGATTGAGCCGGTTCAGTGGGGCAATAGTCCCAATTCGCTTATTTTATCCAATAATGTGGTTCCCTTTCCATTATTCAGCTGGCAGAAGGAATTTAAGCGGGCGCGGTTTGCGTTCTTTCACGGTTCACTGATGCCTAAAGAGTGTATATACGATTCAACCGGTGAGAAAAACTATGAGCGCAAATATGCAGTTGGTCACCGCTGGGAGATGGGACTGACCCCGAGATTGAACTTTGCCTTTACTGAGGTCTACATTTATGGCAAGCGGAATATGGAGCTGGCTTATCTAATACCGCCGGTTATGCTCTGGCCGACGCAGCACAATCTGATGGATCGTGATAATGCCACGATAGCATTTGAATTCGAATATTTTCCCCGGTCGGGTAAGAAATTTTATGGGACTCTGTTTCTGGATGAATTTACTACGACCCAGATTTTTAATGACTACTGGGCTAATAAACAGGGTATCCAATTAGGCATTCACTATGTACCGCTGAAGCTGAATTTACCCACCGACTTCCGTCTGGAGTTTACCGCGGTTCATCCCTGGACATACACTCATAAATACTTTTATAACTCATATACCAATCATGGGGTTGATCTGGGATTTTATGCCGGTCCTAATTCGCAGCTCTGGTTCTTTGAAAATCAATGGTGGCTGGGGAAGAAGCTATTAGCCCGGATTGAGTATCGGCAGCTGAAACATGGTTCGGTAGGTGGTGACTCAAATTTAGATTATAATGAACGAGATACGGATTATGATCATAAAACTACCTGGCTGATGGGCGAGATTACTACAATTGAAGATTACGGCCTGTCTCTAACCTATCGCTGGCGCAAAGAAATTATCTTCAATTGGGGACTGAATTTACGAAAGTCCGCAGGGGCAATGGATAATTTTCTGTCATTTCAAGTCCACTTTGATTATTGAGAGTCTATGGCTAAAAGTACGGGAAGCGGGCGCCTATCCGGGATTATCCTGACGGGATTTAAGTTCGGGCTCTCAGCAGCTATTTTATATTTTCTGTTTTACCGGTTTAATTATAGGCTGCTACTTTCGCTGCTCCGGCCGGGAGGAGCAAGTACTGTGGCAGTCTTAGTAGCGTCAGGTGTGCTTGTTTGGATTGTCGAATATTGCCGTTTTTATCTTACTCTTAAGCCAGTTACTCAATCTGTAAAACGTGATCTTTTAGTGAGGGTATTTTTTACTGGTTATGCCATGCGGTTTATCCTGCCTGGCGGCCACGGTGAAATTGGCAAGATGCTCTTTGTCCCCGGGAGCAATACCGGGAAGGTGGTAGCTTATCTTATGGATAAAGTGAGTTTTATAGCCGTTGTGCTGGTGAGTTTCGTGATTAGTTTTTGGTATTTATTCCCAGGTAAACGATTCTATTTATTAATTCTACCCGTTTTGATTCTTGGCGGTTTCATATTAATAAAACGACTAAAAAAGGGTCAAATAATAAAACGGTACTTCCTCATCAATTACCCCTTTTTAAAAATCGGCTATAAAGCATTGGGTTTGTCCCTTGTTCAGTTTGTCATAGTCATATTTCAATACTGGTATCTTCTTCACTCAACGGGTATTCCACCGAAAGTAGTTGCAGGTGTGGTTTCGATTATTCTGACAGTGATTATGATTCCGGTGAGTATTGCCGGTTTGGGATTGCGGGAGTGGGCTTCATGGAAACTATTTCAAAATTTTCACGTACCTCAGGAACTGGCTCTGGCTACCCCGCTGATGATTTTTACGGTTAATGTTCTTATTCCGGCAATCATCGGAGCAATTGTTTTTCTTTTTATTAGATCAGGCAGTTTTACCGATCTGTCTCGAAGAGTATCGAAATTACTGGAAACCGGGCGGAACAAAGTAAAGTCGGAATAACTCGCTAAATAGATTTATCGATTGTCCAATTTCTAAGTCACTTTAATTTATAAGAATCAGAAAAGCTCTTTTACGGTCGAATTACCGCACCGATTAATAAATAATGGATCTTTTTATTGAGGCTGGTAGGGTGGTTTATTTAAGAGGTCTTCAATTCGTACTGCTGTATCACTTTTATGATGAACGGGGGTAACCCGGATGAACCAATGAATTCCGAGAATGAATAAGATCAAACCGAACAGCAGGATGATCGGTGATACATGTCCTTTCCATTGATACCACTGTAGGCCTGATTCAGACTGGTGAGTGAACCAGACTGCGGTACCGTTATTGATGGCGTGAATAATAAAGGGGATCCAGATCGAATTAGTCCGCCAGGCAACGTATCCCATAAAGACGGCAATGATATATATCTGCACTGCCCACCAGAGATTGAAGTGGATAATTGCAAAAGTTAGGGCCGAATAAAGTACAGCTTTGGTAACATCTTTAAGCCGGTACTCAAGAATGCGCTGAAAGAACCCGCGGAAGATTATCTCCTCAATAAAAGGTGCGATAATTATTACGACACCGATGATAAAAATGGCAGACAGCAGATCCCTAATAGTCAAAACTTCCTGAATTTTGGTAAACTGGTCTGGTAAATGTAGAACCAGCTGAGCGATCCGATCCAATTCGTCAGTTAGGATTGTCACACCTAAAGCCAGGGGTATAGACGTAAGAATAGTAATCAGGGATACTGAATTTAACCGAAAGAAAGATTTAAGGTCAGCGTGAATCCTTCGAGCCCAGAGATAGATTGGAATTGGTAGAAATAGTTCACCAATCAGCAAGCCGATCTGGGCGACGGTCAAACCGTTATAATTCGGAAAAGCGATTAAGATGAAAATAGTGGTCATTGAGGCGAGCAATAGGCCGATCAAGATGAGGATAATGGCTGTTTTTATGTGAGGGATAATGTCAATCATTTATTGATCGGCTAATGCTTTGCAGGGGCAATTAATCTCTCAAAGGCCTGTTTAATGGCCTTATTATCAGTTTCCGAATAGCCCTGTTTGTAAAAGCCGATTTTCCCATCGGTATTGATAGTGACCAGGGTGGGAGTAACCTTGGCAAAATATTTTTCAGATATTTTCCCGTAGCGGTCAAGTAGCACCGGCAGAGTGTACCCCATGCTTTTAATATAGTTACTAATAAGTTCGGGTTCTTCGCCGACGTTAACTAAGAATACTTTGATATCCGGGTAATTTTCTTGGAGAGTGTGGAGGTAAGGTATCTCTTTGCGGCAAGGGATACAGGAGGTAGTAAAGAAGCTTAATGCGATCGGGCCCTTGAGATGGAAACGTGCTTTGGGACCAACGTAGCGACTTAGAAAGAAGTCGCCCCCATTAAGGAAGTAAGCGTAGCAGCTCGGCGCTTCCGTACCGATATCTAATTGCTCCAGCTGTGTTGTGTCTGGATTGAATGCTCCAACACCAGCAACGGCGAATAGCAGAATCAGTAAATAGGACATGATTACTCCTTTGCTTTTTGAATGAGTTGCGATAAAAGGATACCTGTTGCTACAGATAAATTCAAGGAGTCCCCTTTCCCATAGCGGGGAATCCCGATGATATGAGTTGCTTTTTCTTTAAGGGTTTGCGGTATTCCATGCGTCTCATTGCCCAATACTAAAATCCAGGGCTGGTTTTCTGGTAGGATGACCTTAGTACCAGAGGTATCGGCGGCTAAAATTTGATAGTTTTTCAATTTTACTAACTTGAACAGGGTGTTAAGAGAGATATTCTGGTAGCAGAATAGGTTAAAAAGAGCACCCATCGAACTACGGGCCACTTTGGGGCTATAGACATCAACACTGTTTGGTGATAGAATAACCTCGCGGAGCCCAAACCAGCAGGCAGTCCTTAGAATTGTACCTAAATTTCCGGGGTCATTTATTTCCCATAGATAGATTGCTCGCGGTGATCTGAGACCATTTGCTGGCAATGAATGATTCGGGATTACGCCAATGGCAGCCAGCCCTTCCGGCGTTTTGAGTGTGCTGATATATTGAATATCCGCGGTTTCAATAAAGTGGATTTTGGCCTTTATGTTTTCTAGGAGATGTTGACTAGACGAAGGGATGTTATGATACTGAACGGAGGTCGTGTAAATTTTATCAAGCGGAAAGCCAGCATTTATGGCTTCCAGTACCGGTTTAATACCTTCAATCAGGAAACGGCCAGTTGCATAGCGGTATTTCTTTTGATGGAGAGAGCGGACGAATTTCCGTTCGACCCTAGTCATTTTTTGTTGATGCGTAGCCGTCAAGTTTGGGGAATCTTTTTGGCTTTCGTTTCCACAATTGTTTATATTTATCGGGATGTCCATGATATTGAGATAATAAATTATAGATATTGACTAAATGAAACAAGCACGTACTTTCTGGGAAATGGCCGAATCATTATGGGCGGGATGCAAAGCTCTTAGCCTGACAGTGTTATTAGAAAGTAAGTTTATCTTTGATCAATGTAAAAAATGCCGCTCAAATTTAATTCGAGAGCAAATCTCACTCGCTTTCAATCATCAGAATTTTCCAGCGGTTTTGATTACTTGTCGGCGCAATCAAATCCGTCCGGTGTTCTTACTTGTTAAAGGTTTGCCTGTTTATCGGGGTAAGCAGCTGCTGTTCTCACGGCTTGCACGCAGCTTGGCTTTTCTTGGTTTTCATGTGTTGGTTTATGAAGATCCGGAGTTGAATTGTTGTAGTCTTGAGGCTAAGACTTTAGCCAATCTGAGGGGGATTATCAGCAGCATTAGTACACTTAGCTGGGTGGATGGGGACCGGATTATCATCGGTGGTAGCGATTTTGGTGCATGCTTTTTATTAACCCTATATCAGGATTCAGGAATCAGTTCCCTATCCAAAGGACTGATCCTTTTTTCACCGGTTCGTGATTTGGACCGGCTGCGGGAGTACATCCTCAGCGGTAGATTGAAGATCCATAAAAGATGTAAATATCTTAAGCCGGCAACGGCAACCCGGGTAGTATTTTTGTGGAATGCTATCAGAAGAGATCACGGGTATAAAATTGATAAAATTACGACAGGGGTAATAAGAAATATCTTGCTTCATCGGATAGATGTTGCCCTGCGGGGAATAACCCAACTTAAGGATGAAAAGTTACGTGCGGCGTTGCTGTCCTTGTTGCGAGGCGAAATTTCACCTGAAATAAAAACATATATTCAGCAGACAGATTGTGGCAAGTTGCAGGTAGATATATTTAAGGCTTTTCCTCAAGCAGGCTTGAAAAAACCGGTGTTTTTGTTTCAGGATATTAGTGATCGGGAGATAGATGCTGGCCAAAGCGTGGAACTGTTTGACCTATTAAATAGCTCTGCCGGTGTTTATCTACATCTCAGTCAGCATCTAAATTTTGGTGAATTATGGAGCTTTTGGAGAAATCCTGCTAGTAAGCTGCACAACATGGCAAAATTTGCCCATTTATTTTATCGAATATTCGCGATACTTATCTCAGATAAAAACTTGCCCTTCAATCCGGAAGGAAACTCTCTTCATTATCGGATGTAAGGTAAGCCCCTATTACTGGTTAAATGCTCCGCTTTGCAAAAAGGAGTGAATTTGGCGGATTACATCATTTTGCCAGAGCAAGATAGTATGCGATCCGATTATCTGGATGAAATCGGCGCATCCGTTCAGTTTGGTTTCTTCAACCCCAACGATCCAATCATCATCACCGGGAATTAAGGGATTAAAGCCGCTTCGATTTTTAAGACCACCGGCAACTATCCCAAAGGGAATCTTTGGTGGTGGGAATAGATTATAGTAATCATCTTTGTCTTTGCCCAACTTTTGCCCAGCCGGCCCTAAGAGCCATTTGAATGCTGGAAAATTCTTGAAGTCTTCGGCAATGATCGAGCCCTGATTAGGTGTGGCTATCATTACCAGCCGCCCCTCTTTGCCGGTTTGGTAGCGGGAGAGGTAAGCCCGAACAACTAAGCCACCGAGACTATGTACTACAAAGTGAATTTGACGATATTGATCGCTTACGGCTTCAATTTGTTGGTTAAGGGCGGTACAAACTGAATCCATTGTCCATTTGGTTGAAGCATAGTCGAAGTTCAGCGTGGCATAGCCGGAATCATTCAGGCTTTTTTCAATTTTCCACATTATATACGGTTGATCCATAATACCATGAATGAGCACTACCAGCTGATCAGAGCCAACAAGATTGGTCTGACTAATAGTAATCGTTGGTAGTAAGATTACCAGGGTAAAAATTGTAAGTATTCGGGGAGATATTTTAACGGCTGCTTCTATTATCCTTTTTCAACCTTACTCAATAATTTAGCGGCCTTTTCCGAGCTTTTTGTACCCGGATAATTATTGATGATAAGATTCAATGTCTCGATTGTTTTTTCCTTGTTTTTGAGCGTCTTATTATAGAGGTCAGCGGTTTTTTCCAGTGCTTCCAAAACGTTGTCGGCATTTGGGTATTTTTCAAAGATTGCCATATATTGCGTGATAGCCGATTCGTACATCTTGTAACGGTCGTACAGATCACCCGCTGCCATTAAGGCTATGGGAGCATCCCCTGATTCGGGATAGATACGAACGATGGACAAGTAAGCGTCAGCACCGTCTTGAGTGAGTTTCATTTCTCTAGCAAGGATTTCAGCTTTGCGGTTCAAGGCGGCAATACAGTATCGCGGTTTGGAATTTTGTTGGAACAGATCCGCTGCCAGCTGATATTCGTTGGTCGCCAGTTCCCATTTTTTTAACTGCGTATCGGCAATTTTGGCTATCCTGTCGTGGGCATGGGCACATAGAGTATCAGCGGAAAATTTTTCGATGAACTTGTTATAAGTATCTATAGCATTTTGGTATTCGTTGAAATTCTGTTCCTGAATGCTGGCGCAATGATATAATGCCA
>CAZJIU010000002.1:7719-48396 GCA_964546145.1 uncultured bacterium | reverse complement strand
TCAGGAAATCCTGGACCGAGTCGCAGCGAGCTTCGGGAAAGAAGCGCTCGAGATAGTTTTCCAATTCCTCGATCTGAAAGGGAGAAATATCTTCTCCTGACGAAAATAAGAATCCACCCTTAGATTTGGATACCTCACCTCTTTGCATATTGTCGTAATTGAAGTATTTCGCTTCAAAAATCAGGTCATAACCGGTGCCTACCCCTTCTAAAAGCGAGGCTTGTTCTTCAAGGAGAATGAGACTGTCGCTCAGAGCTTTGATGGTTACTTCCAATTGGTTCTTTTCATCGGCCGCCTTATTCAGGGTATCAATCAATTGACTGGCGTAAAAATTTGCCATCGAATCCTGATATTCCTGAAGTTTCTCGTCAAAGACCAGTTGGAGTGAGTCAATGATAAATTGGCGTAGCGTTTGAATGTCGCCAAGAGCCTGCTCCTCAACTTGCTGCTGAAACTCGTATTCCTGTTTACCAGCGACAGTATCTACCAGGCTGTCTATTTGGCTGAAACAAGTAATGGTGAATAGGAAAGGAATCACCATTAGAGTTAAGATGCGGTTTTGACAATTAGTCTTCCTGTTCATATTGAACCCCGGCGCTATTGAGTTAATTTTACTATTAGGATAGATCTTGTTTGTTTAACAAACCTATTCATTTTTACTCACGATGAAATTTACAATAATTTATAAAATATGAAACAATACAAAATGTTTTTGTAAACAAAATTCGACACATTCCTCTTTAGTTACTATTAACGATCCAGAAATTTTTTATAAATACCTTTAACTTTTAAAATAGTTAGTGCAACTTTAGAGGTATCTTATGGAGAAAATTCAGAAATATCTTTTCCCACGATTTTTATCTCCTGGAGATACAATTGGCGTAATCGCACCCGCCAGTGCCGCTCCCCGTTCCCAAATAATTCAGGGCGTCGATTATCTGATGAATCAGGGTTATCATGTCAAGAATGCTGCGAATTTGGCTAAGCGCAAATATTACTTAGCTGGTTCCAATGAGGAAAGAAGTAAAATACTGGAGGAATTTATTCTCGATCCGGAAGTGGCTGGGATATTCTGTGCGCGTGGAGGATATGGTGTCCTGCGGATCTTGGATCAGCTAGATTATAACCGATTGGGCAAAGTCACGCCCAAGATGATTGTTGGTTATTCTGATATAACCGGCTTGCATATGGCGTTATTGAGTCGTTTAGGTTGGATCGGGTATTCGGGCCCAATGGTGGCATCGGATCTGGGTAATAATTTTGATCCTTTTTCGGAAAAATGGTTTTGGAAGGTCGTCAGCCAGCATCCTTACCCGCTTGTGCTTGAAAACCCTGAGGACGAGGAGATGAAAGTGTGGTGTCCTGGAATTGCCGAAGGGACTTTACTGGGTGGTTGCCTATCTATTATCACGGCTTTGTTGGGGACACCTTACCTGCCCCCTTTAAAAGGAGCTATTTTGTTGATCGAGGACATAGGAGAGAAAACTTACCGATTGGATAAGCAGTTTCAAATTCTCCGGTTGCACGGCGTTTTCGATCAGATTGCAGGGATGTTGATGGGGCGTTTTGTAAAATGTTTTCCCCGGAATTCGGTGCTTTCATTTACTTTAGAAGAACTCCTGAAAGAAGTTATTGGGGATTATGATTTTCCGGTAATTACCAATTTGGCCTATGGACACATTCGTCGGCGGCTGACTATCCCAATTGGTGCGCGGGTTCGTTTGGAAACCGATCCAGTGAAAGTTACTATTCTTGGGGCTTGATTTTAGGGTTGGCATGTATATTGTCTATATTTACGCCGATTTTTGAGAGTCTAACGGAGAGTTTGCGGTATTAGAGGAATGCTGAAGAATATTTCTCAATATAGGCAAAGGCTTATTCAGTTATGAAAAAAAAGTATACGGTTGTCATAAACGAACAGTGGTGCAAGAGTTGTGAGATATGTGTCCATTTTTGCCCCAAGAAGGTTTTTGAGATGGGGCAATTCTATCCGATTGTCATCAAATCAGAAGATTGCATCGGCTGTGAATTATGCGAAAAGCTTTGTCCGGATTTTGCCATTACTGTACGGGAGTCCGAGCTACAGGATAAATTAGAGTTAGAGAAATGACTAATCCAGAAGCAGGGTTGAGAATGTGGCAGGGCAACCATGCCTGTGCCGAGGGCGCAATTGCTGCCGGCTGCCGTTTTTTTGCCGGCTATCCCATTACTCCATCGACCGAGATTGCCGAGATACTTGCCCGCCGTCTTCCGTTGGTTGGCGGCAAGTTTATTCAAATGGAAGATGAAATAGCTGCCATGGGGGCGATTATCGGGGCCTCGCTTGGCGGAACCAAGTCGATGACTGCTACCAGTGGGCCTGGTTTTTCATTGAAACAGGAAAATATTGGTTTTGCAGTGATGGCTGAGGTTCCTTGTGTGGTTGTCAATGTGCAGCGTGGCGGTCCCAGTACCGGTCTGCCCACTCAACCAAGTCAAGCCGACATCATGCAATCACGCTGGGGTACTCATGGAGATCACCCGATTATTGCTATTGCCCCGGCATCGGTGAGAGAAACCTATGATATGACTATTAAAGCATTCAATCTGGCTGAAAAGTATCGTACTCCCGTGATTCTGCTGCTTGATGAAATTATCGGGCATTTGACTGAGAAAATCGTTCTGCCTGATCCGGCGAAGATAGAGATTTTTGATCGGAAGAAACCTGATGTTTCCCCTGAAGAATATTTACCCTACGAACTGAATGATACGGATATTCCGGCAATGGCCAATTTTGGCGAAGGTTATCGCTATCATGTTACCGGATTGGCCCATGACGATACCGGATTTCCAACTAATGATCCCGAGAAAATTCGGCTGCAGCTGGAGCGCCTGAACCGGAAGATTGAACGTTACCGCGAGGAAATTATCGAGGTCGAAAACCTCGAAACACGTGATGCGGAGGTGTTAGTCATTTCCTTCGGATCAACTGCAAGGTCTGCCAAACGGGCTGTTTTGAATGCCCGTGAAAACGGAGTAGCAGCAGGATTATTGCGACTCAAGACAATTTGGCCGTTTCCTGAAAAAAAGATCCAGGAAGCGTGTCAGTTGGTGAAGAAGATTGTAGTGGCTGAGATGAATCTCGGACAAGTGGCACATGAAGTGGAATGGGCTACCCGGCGAGATAAGCCAGTTATTCGGGTCAATAAAATCAATGGTGAGGCAATTAAACCCAATGAAATTTATGCAGCGATAATTTCTTAGGAGCAGGATGGATTATTTAGGTTATCTGAGACAAGATAAAATGCCGCACATCTGGTGCGATGGGTGTGGAAACGGTATCATCTTGAAATCCCTTTTGAGGGTTATTGATAAGTTAGGCTGGGCTAAAGATGATATTGCGCTTGTTTCCGGAATCGGTTGTTCCAGTCGGACGGCTGGCTATGTGGATTTCAATACCCTGCACACAACCCATGGTCGGGCAATAGCATTTGCCACCGGACTGAAGATTGCACGACCCGAATTGCATGTCATTGTCGTGAGTGGTGACGGCGACGCAACTGCCATTGGCGGTAATCATTTCATTCATGCTGCCCGACGGAATATTGATCTGACTTTAATTATTTATAACAATTATATCTACGGAATGACCGGAGGGCAGGTCTCTCCAACTACGCCAACGGGCAAAAAATCTTCAACCACGCCTTACGGCAATCCGGATGCAACCTTTGACATTTGCCGCCTTGCCGAGGCAGCGGGCGCTGTTTATGTCGCTCGCTCGACAGTCTTTCATGTTGGGAGAATGGATCATTATTTCGAGCAGGCGCTGACCAGAATGGGCTTTTCGGTAGTAGAAATTATAACGCCCTGCCCAACCTCTTATGGCCGCCAAAATAAGGAAGGTAATGCCGTTGACATGCTCCTATCTTTAAAGGAAAAGAGTCTAAGCATTGAGAAAGCTGCAGGTTTACCGGCAGATGAACTTCAGGGTAAAATTGTAACTGGTGTTTTCGTTGATCGGGAACAACTAAGTTATCTTGAAAAATACAACCAGGTGATTGAGAAAGCCCGTGAGATTAATCAATAATTTGGAGAACAATTATGGCTTTTCGCTATGAAATTCGATTGAGTGGGTCTGGTGGCCAGGGACTTATCCTGGTGGGTAAGGTGCTGGCTGAAGCTGCTGCCATTTATGATGGTTTGAATGCTACCCAGAGTCAATCCTATGGCCCTGAAGCCCGCGGTGGCGCCAGTCGTTCGGAGGTAATTATTTCAGATGGAGATATTGATTATCCTAAATCGGAAAATATTGATATCCTACTTGCTTTGACCCAGGAAGCGTGTGATAAATATGTTGGTGATTTGAAAGAAAACGGAATTCTCTTGATTGATTCACAAATGGTAACCAGGGTAACGGCGGGAAATTATAAGATTGTTGCGATTCCGATTATTCAATCGGCGGTGGAAAGACTGGGTAAATTTTTATTTTCGAATATTATTGCACTGGGAATTATTACTAAGCTGTCGGGGATTGTTTCAGAAGACGCGGTCAAACAGGCAATTCGAGCCCGGGTACCCAAAGGCACGGAGGAAATCAACATCAAGGCTTTTTATACCGGTATTAACCTCGCCAGTCAATGGCTTCAGGAACATGGTGTGCTCTAATACCTTTCAGGCTGGGATACAATAGTGATTCACACAATAGATTTTTCCACTATTGATCTTTTTGGACGAGTTGCGGCATTCGGGAATCATTATCGCAAGTATGTCAGTAATATTGAAAAAAACTTCGATGCGCTCGTTTCTCTGATCGACGCCCAGCATCTTTTTGATCAATTTCAATTACTCCGCTTCTCTTCCCAGCCGGCCAGGGAGATGAAGCTCATTGCGGCCTTCATCGAAGATCGGGATACCCTGCTGGAAATGCTGGGTTGCTATTATGCGATTCAGATTCTCCTGATGAATATAAAAGCTTTAGATGTGCTGCAGCTAAATCTATCCCTGTCTGCGGATCGTTTCAGGAATTATCATAAATTTTTATTCCAGACCGGACTTGATTTTCGGCTGCTTAGTGGAGCATATATGTCGGTTCTTCTGGACATTTTTCTGCCCCAGGCACATCGGCCGGATTTCGTGGCTTGTGGTGTGGGAACACGGGTCGATCAGGATGATATTGATTTGGGAGTAATTGACCGTGGTGAGGAGCAGCGCTATATCATTACCAAAGCGTTTGATGCTTTAAATCGGGAAATGTTGAAAAATGCCAGTGCGCTCCATTTTCATCTGTCGGAACATGTCGGTAAGCAGGGTTACTCGGCTTCTATTCAGGAGTATCATGAGTTACTCGATCCCGAGATCCAGGATTTTGTTATATTAAGTGAGATGTTGAATGCCGTACCGATCCTTGGGCGATTGCAGCTTTTTCGGGAATTTAAACGGGAAATTCTGGATCGTTACTATTATCACCGCCATCAAAATAATAAGTACCATGAGGGTTGCCTGCGAGGGCTTTTAGGAGAAATCCGCGATTTGACGTTAAAGGAGATTCCGGATCATGTCCTCAATCCAAAGCGGGATGCCTTACGGATGTTGAAAGCGGTGATCTTTGCGATGAAGACTTACCGCGGGATTCACCGTAACACCACCTTAGAGGTTTTGGATGTACTAATAAAGACTGACCGGGCTAACCGCGAGGATTATCTGAAAATTCATCAAGCCCACGCGTTTTTCGAAACCTTCCGCTTTCTATATCAATTACTCGTCGTTCAGGACGAAGATATCTATCTGGAAGAAGACTTTATCCCGCATAGTCTTCAGAGTGTTGCAAAAGCTATGGGCTATGAAGATAAGTCCTGCGCACCGGCTTATACCCAATTATTGGTTCATTATCAGGACTATCTGAAAATTGCCCGCCAGGGTACCAAAAATATACTTTTCCAGCTGACTCAGCATTTGAACAAAACGACAATTTTTGTGCCAGTTATTTGGGGGAAAAGTTGGGAAGAGCGGGGAGAAAATGCCAATCTTGCAGTTGACTTTATGCATGCTTCTGCATTTTTCCAAGGGACGCGCTTCTGGGATGACCTGCTTAACATCCTGGATAATGATGAAGAAATATTGAATCGTTTTCTCAATGGATTTATGACCCTGGATGACAGGCGTCGGGAGTCTTTGATCAAAACTTATATCCGCTGGGGGAGCTTATCACCTATTGCCCTGATATCGCTGATTACAATCGTTACGCGTCATTGTCCTAATCTCGCCGGGACGGATTTTATTAATGAGTTTCTCAAGGGATTTATTCAACAGCAGGATACTACTCAGGATACGATAAGTCGTTTGTGCTATGCGTTGAATTTTGCGCCGCAGACGATGAATGATTTTCTTGAACTGCTGGATGATAAATATCTTGACCGGCTGATTGAAATCTTGGAGCAACAAATCTGGAAGCCGGAGATCCAAAATGCCCAGCAGAATTTGGTTATTTTGTGCAAGCTCTACCGAGACAGCAGTTACTATTTCCGCCGTTTTATCCAGAGGGTCTTTGATTCTTATGCTCCTTATGTACTTTCGCTGAACAATCCCGTAAAATATGCCCAGCTCGCCGATGGATTACTACGCAATCTTGATAATTTCAACACTCCTTCACTTAAAGTTGATAAGTTAGGCGACTATTATGATTTTGAATTCCTGCGTCTTGGGATTCAGCTGCTTAATGGGGGGAATTTTGAGGATATCAGTAAACAATTCACAATTTTTTCTGATAATTATATCCGGATACTATATGAGCTCTGCCGCAGTGAGGTCATCCAGGAAATGAATTTCCATTTTCCCGAGACCCGTGACTTGCTGGCGATCTTCGTGGCTGGGGGACACGCCCGCAGTCAATCATTTGATGATGATTATGATCTGATTATCCTGCTGAATTCTAGCGATAAGGCTATTCTGAAATTTGCCAATCGGATAATTATTAAAATGAACAGGAGAATTATCAAGCGATCCATTATGACCCACTATCGTTTTGCCGACCGCTTTAAGAATTACGTAACCACTTTCAGCGATCTGACAGGTTTTTTTAATGAACCTGACGAATATGCCTTTATTGATATTTCCCAGTTACTTGGAGCGCGAATGATTGTCGGCAGCGCCCATTTTCAAGAGGTTTTTGATCAGGAAATTATCAATCCCTTTGTCTTTAATAATAAACGGTCCTTTATAACCGCCCTTAAAAAGGAGATTATCTCGCGCCATGACTATCATGCTGACAAAGGGACAGTCAATATCAAAGAGAGCCCCGGTAGTTTACGTGATATTGAAAATTTTCTCTTTATTCTGAAATGCTATTATACTATCAAGATCCCAATTTCACCCAAGTTGTTCACCCAGCTGGCTGATCATCTGACCGGGCGGACATCCATCCTGGAGGAGTTACAGGATAATTACTATTTTCTGAAGCATGTCCGGGATTTATATCGCCTGATTGTTGCCGATAGTGATGTGCTTGTGAGTAAGTATTTACCTAAAATAGCCAAACCGCTTAATATATCACGTCAAACCAGTTTAAATAACGGGCGGGATCTTCAATCTGCTATTCGCTATGCGATGCAGCAGAATGTAAAGCATATATATCAGATTTTACGTCAGGATATCCGGATTTAATCTTCAATGGCGGGTAGCCACGGATTTCCCCCGGGGGATTATTTTTTATTGTTAAAAAGACCAGAATTATATCTCACTCAGATACTCCGAAACAGCCAGCGCACCGATGGTGGCATCGCCCACGGCTTCGGCAATCTGGCGATACTTTTTAGCGCGAATATCACCAATGGCAAATAGTCCTTTAACCGAGGTATTCATATAAGTATCGGTAATTATGTAGCCTTGATTATCGAGTTTGACCAGGTCTTTTACAAATTCGCTGTTGGGTATCCAACCGATAAAGATAAATACGCCGTCCGCTTTGAGTTGACTAATTTTCCCGGTCTTTACGTTTTTGATTTCAACCCCCTCAACCAGATTAGTACCTAAAATTTGGGTGACGATAGAATCCCAGCTAAAATTGATTTTGGGATTAGTTTGGGCACGCTGTTGCAGAATGGGCGCCGCCCGCAACTGGTCACGGCGGTGGATGATGGTTACTTTTTTGGCGAATTTGGTTAAAAATAGAGCCTCTTGGACGGCCGAGTCGCCGCCCCCAATTACCAATATATTGGCATCTTTAAAGAAAGGTCCATCGCAGGTCGCACAATATGAAATTCCTCGCCCGGTATATTCTTTTTCGCCAGGGACATCAAGGGTCCGGGGAATTCCACCAGTGGCAATAATCACGGCTTTGGTGCGATAGGTGTTTTTTTCAGTTGTCACCATGTGATAATTGTCGGTCGGTTGTATTTTGAGGGTTTCCTCGTATTCGCGGATGGCTATCCCAAATCGCTCGGCTTGTTGGCGGAATTTCGACATTAGTCCCGGACCGCTGATTCCTTCCGGAAAGCCGGGATAGTTTTCGATAAAGTCGGTGTTATTCGGAATCCCGCCGGTCATGGACTTTTCCAGCAGGATCGTTTCCAATTTTTCCCGGGCAGTATAGATTCCAGCGGTGAAGCCTGCCGGTCCGCCGCCGATTATAACTACATCGTAGATTTGATCACTCACCGGATCTCCCCTGTTTGTTAGGTTGGCATCATTGGGTACTTCTGGGGCATTAATAATCATGAGGAAAAACTAGCATCTATCATCCTAAGGTAATTATAATATTTTTGAGCATAAGTTCCTATTAGGAATTCTTTTTTATTTTATCCTCTTTGGCAAATCGGTAAATTAACTGGCAATGCAAGGCGATAAAGAGATCATTTTAGTCGGCGACCGGGTTTTGATAGATCCTGATTCGGATCAGACCAAAACGCCCTCGGGTCTATATCTGCCACCTGGGGTTAAGGAGAGGGAGAATGTACAGGGCGGTTATGTCATCAAGGTCGGTCCGGGCTTTCCACTACCTTTTACTGATGATGTGGGCGATGAGCCCTGGGCTCCCGAGCATAAGGAACCACAGTACTTACCACTCCAGGCGGTGGAAGGCGATTATGCTATTTTTCTGCGAAAATATGCGATTGAGATTGAACTGGAGAGCAAGAGATATCTGATTGTGCCGCATTCTTATATTTTAGTATTGATTCGTGAAGATTATTTGGAAGAGTGACGTTTATACAATGATTTTAGGGTTACCATAAAACCTGTATTCCACCTTAACTAATCGATCCAATCAATGTCCACACTGCCAAGTCCGATCTCGATCATCAGGTAGATGTATCGCTTGGCGTTTTTCCAATTTTTACTGCGATATACGTTCTCTTCTATTTCTCTGAAACCATTGAAATTTAGGGATGATAAAAAGGACTTTTCGGCTTCGATTTGGACGCCATACTCCTCAGGAATTTTAATGTTGACAGAGCCTAAGCCAACGGTAACGCGGCCCTTGATATCCTGATTGAGATCACCGTCAAAACGCAGTGTTGTGGATCCTAGACCACACTCGATATTAAATCGCTCCAGATTAGCGTATGACAATCCGTAAGCCTCTACATTGCCCAGACCAGTCTGAATTACCATATTACGGATACTCTCTTTATTGTTGGAATTGAATCCCAAGACTACATCACTGAGCCCACATTCCAAATTCAAATCACTGACTTGCAGGTGGCTGAAATCGAGTTGGCCTTTGCCTAGCCCCAAATTGATGTTATAACTGGTTGGAATTGTCTCGATAAACGCCAATTGCCAATGATTGTTTCTTATATCGGAGTTATCTTTTTTATGAGCGCCCCAGAAGTGACTGTCCTCATCGAACTTTTTGGAGACGATCCGCAGTTTACCTCTTGTTCCTACCGTTTTGTAATCGACCGTGGGCTTGTACAATTCCCGAGAGTAAGAAACCTCAGATAACAGGATGTAATTTGCGCCCTCGTTGCCCTTGAGTTCCAGCTTCCCCAAACCGAACTCAATTCCGACATCTAGCTCTTTTTCCCCCTGATAAGGAATATCATGTCTTTCGGTGATTAGCTCTTCGGCCTGAGTGACAGACAGGAGCAATCCCAGAGCCATGATTAAACGTCCTTTCATTTAAAACCTCACGTCTTCTATTTTTATTTTCGGTTCTCGCATTACTGTTGCATTAATTTGTGAATAATGATGTCACCACTACTGGTTTCCAAATTAATCGAGTCACCGCCGCCATTTATACTTCCCTGTCCGGTGATGACGACTTTTGAATCCTTAACCTCGCGGGTAACAGCGATCGGGAAATCTGAGCGAATCTGATTGTTATCCCACTTGTTGTAAATGGTGATCTTGGCGTAAATATCTGCTGGCATGTTGTCTGGGATAGCGATCGCGATATCGCCTCCCGAGCTGACCAGATCAATGGAATTATCTTTGTTTGTTTTTTCCAGATGCTTCTCGAGTTCGATATCGCCCCCGGATGTCCGCGCATAGACCGATCCGGTTACATAGGATAAAATGATGTCTCCACCTGAAGTGGTTGCTTTGACATTGTCCAAAGCTCTTTCGAGTTCGATATCGCCCCCGGAAGTATGGAGTATCGCGGCGCCTTTTACATACTGCACACTAATATCGCCGCCAGAAGTGTTTGCCTCAAGATTTCCGCTAACTTCATCAATCTGGATATCGCCACCAGAGGTATGGAGCCAAGCATTGGCACGAGATTGGCCTACATTAATGTCGCCACCTGAGGTGCTTAATTCTAACTGTGTATCAATATAGTCTGCACCGATATCTCCTCCTGAAGTAGTGGCGTTAAAGCGGTCGCCTTTGATCTTGGTCAGGTAAATATCGCCGCCGGAGGTCTTGATCTCCCCGTTGCCGTCCAGATTTTCTATGTTGATGTCGCCACCGGAGGTTTTAGCTTGGAGTTGGCCGCTGAACTTATTAATGCTGATATCGCCGCCGGAAGTGGTAGCATTGAGGTCTTTGCGGCACTGGCGGATAGTCAAGTCGCCGCCGGAAGTATGCAGGTCAATTTTTCCGTTTAGGTCTACAACATCAATATCGCCGCCGGAAGTCCTTAAGTCGATTTGTCCGCTGACGGTTTCGGTGACGAGATCACCCCCGCTGGCCTGAACGTCCAGGTTGAATTTAGCCGGAATCTGTATCAGAAAATTGCTCTGATAGCGACGGGATCTGCTGGACCCTTCGATTATTAGGGTTTTGCCTTTGAAAATGTACTTTGTGTGAGAGTCGTCGAATATGTTTTGCGCGCTGGCTTCGGAGTAAGCACTAATCCGGTAGCGCTCGGTGACCAAAATATTGTTGCGGGTCTCGCCGACTATTTTAACGTCACCATTGATATTTTTCATGTTTAGCAACCCGTTTTCGGGAATCTCATATTCCTTCTTAATTTCTCCCCGATAATACTTGCCGTCGTAATCGAGTTGCTGGGCTGTGGCATCAACCGCGGCAATAAGGATGAAAATTAGCAGTAAATTATTTAGTTTCATGGCGATTACTCCGAGTAATTGGTTTTTGTTGAGTTATGAGTTATTTGGTTCAGATACTTTTGGGCATTATTGCGGATTTTGTCGTTTTTATCAGTTGAGGCGATCAAAGCCAGTATCGGGATGACCGACTCGTCCGCATTCTGGTGCAATTGTTCGAGAGCGATATTGCGGATAGTATCACTGCTGTCTCGTAATGCAAGCGTTTTATACGTGTCCATGATCTGGCTGTTGATTTCATAGTGGTTTAGATATTCGATTGCTCTGACCCGCAATTCCTGGTCGCTGCTGTTGAGGAGAACGGCAATCATGGTGGATTCGTTTTCCCGAGTTTGAGGAGTTTGAGACAGCAGTTTAAGAGCTCTTAACCGGCGGGCTTTATCGTTATCGTGCAGAGCCGAATAGCGCAACATGTTCAAAATGGTAGGATCATCCAGGCCACCCTTCAAGGCGAGATCACTTTCGATTTTTAGATTGACTTCAACGACGCCGTCTCCGTCTTTATCTGTACCCCCCTGAAAGAGGTCAGCCACCTCAATCCCTCCGGATTGAATCAGATAGTTGGCCAGGGCTTTTTGCAGAATCTCTTTCTCTCCATTAGTCATTGAGGCTTGATAATTGACAAAATTTGCCAGCATGTTAGGATCATGCTGCAGCCCGCTGCTCAACCATAATTTTCCAACGAATATGCCGATGATGAAGGTTGTACCAATCGTGACCAGCAGATAGCGCGGACGAGCGATTATGCCACTGACAGAATCCTGGAGACTCTCAAGCCAGCCAAGTGCCCGGTCAAATATTTTAGTTTTTTTGGTTTGGAAGAGTTTGGTCAGGACTTGCTGGTTTACTCGTTCAATCAGGATTTTGGTTGGTATAATGCGCGGTGTTATTGCCAAATAATTTTTTAATGTCCCCAGAGACTCCAGTTGCTGGCGGCAGGCAGAACAGGTTTCAAGATGACGTAGCATTATTTTCTGATCGCCGGAATTCAATTCATTGTGAAAGTAAAGCAGCAGCATTTCTTCATATATTTTGTGGCTTTTCATAAACTTCTCCTTTTTATGCTTTTGCCAAGATTGTTTGGAGTTTGCGGGTAGCCCGGAACAGGTAACGTTTGATTGTACCCTCGGTGCAATCGAGGATAGTAGCGATGTCCTTGATCTTCTTGCCCTCGTAATGTTTGAGGATGAATACGACCCGTTGCTGGGAAGAGAGCCGCATCAGAGCCCGGTCAATTTCCTCTCGTAGCGAAGTATTTAAGGTTACCTGATCAGCTGCCTCAGAATCTTCACTTGGGATCGTCTCCCAGAGATAATTCTCTTCTCCGGGATCAACAATTGACATTCTGCGGGATTTACGGTAATAATTAAAAGCCTGATTAGCCAGAATCCGATAAACCCAGGTGAAGAACTCACTTTCGAACCGGAATGTTTGAATGTTTTTGTACACTTTGATAAAAGTTTCCTGATACAAGTCTTCAGCGTCTTGATAATTTTTGGTGAAATGGAAGGCTAAACCCATGATGCGTTCGCCATATTTGCTCATGATCTGTCGGAAAGCCATTTCATCACCATTTTTGACTCTTTCGATTAGTTCTTTTTCCAAGAGTTCCATACATAAATCTCTTTGTTTTAGACTATGGATAACTTATTAGGTTGTCAAAAGCAGCCAATCTCTCCGGTTGATTTTTAGTGGATTATCAAAAATTTCCCTTTTAGATAGTTTGAGCCGTCTTTAACTGTCACAAAATAGGCGCCGGTTGATACCTTGCGGTTAGAGTTGTTGCGATGGTCCCAATAGAGTAATTCTGCGGTACCGGCGGTTTTGGGCTGCAGGCGCTGTTGCCAGACCCGTTCCCCCAAGATATTGAATACTGACAACTCGGTATTTCCGGTCGGCGGAACTATATGATTCCAGTGGAAGAAGAAAAACGTTTCCTCGTTTGAGGGATTAGGAAAGACAGTAATTTGGTCCTGACTAGCTGTCGCAATCGGAGTAAAAATTGAGAGCGCCACGTCTGGAATACCCCAGCCATAACGTTGGTCGGGATTATCAGCATAGGACGCATATTGTTTAAGTCGGTTGGCAATGAAAATTGGTGGGGCATTAGGAAATTTTTCTACAAGTAAAGCAGCACACCCGGCAATCAGGGGAGCTGAAAACGAGGTCCCGCTACGGTAGGCATAGCTGTTAGTGGACGAACACGTTGCGGTGTAGTCCCTGACACCCGGAGCACACAGGTCCGGTTTGATGCGACCATCGGCAGTGGGTCCGTAGGAACTGAAGGAGGCAATATTTTTATTGGTATCAACCGCTCCGGCCGCTAGGGCGCCCCAGGCATCGGCTGGTGTCAATAGACCGCCAACGTCATCATAATGATTGGCTTCATTACCGGCGCTGATTACGGCTACAATTCCGCGTTCGAAAGCCCAGTTTATGGCTTTGGCAGAATTAGTGGTTTGCCCGTCCAAGTCGCTATACTGATAATCGTCGGCAGGATTATCGAAGTCCCGATAGGCTACTGAGGCACTGATTATATCGGCACCCATTGCTTCAGCCCACTCGACCGCTTCCACGAATTGGTCCTCTTCGATAATGCTTTCCGAGCCAATTCGCTCGGATTTGGCAAGCAGGTATTCAGCACCCCAGGCAACACCAATTAAGATACCGGGTTGGTATCCACCAATCACACTCCATACCGAGGTTCCATGATCTCCCTGGGGGCCATTCTTAGTAGTATCCTCTTTAACTTCGTCGGAGACATTGTTGTCATCAAAGATAAAATCCTGCTCGGCAATCAAGCGATTTTCACTAATTATTTTCTGGAAGACCTCGTGGTTTTTCTGAAAGCCGGCATCAATCATGGCGATCCGCACGCCGTGACCGCTAAAGCCAGAATCATGAGCCGTCGGTACGTTAAGTATAGCCAGCTGGGTATAGGTTGCTCCGTATTGAGTTTGCGGAGAGGATTCTTTGGGCAACCGCAGCGCTCCGGCTGGTTCGTTTGGATCTATGGTACTATGGTATGTTTTTACTGGTTGTACCTTGAGTACAATTGGCAGAAATTCCAGCTGCTTTATCTGGGCTGGAGTTGCCTCGGCTGAGTATGCTCTTAAAGCGCGTGAATAGAAATGAATTTTCTCAGTATTTTGAGCAATGATGGATTCAATAGCTTGTCCTGGTTGGGAGGCGGAAAGATTGTCGTGAGCGTTGCAGCCTTTGGTTAGTGAACGCTCTCGTGCTCGTGCGGAAAGTTGAAAAGGCTTCATTTCAGCAGGAGACAGCTGCGATTCATCCAGGAAGATCCAGACCTTCTGCGGATGGATACCTTGATTTGCCAGTATTTGATAAGTGCCCAAAGTAACTACAAACTGAATTGTCAGCAACCAATATCTTGTTACACTAGGTCTTAAATAACCCAGTGAATTTCGATCCGTCATTGTACCAAATGCACCTAATTAAATTGGTTCATTTTTCTGGCGATTTTCGGTTACTTTCTCCATTGTAGGCATTAATAATTTCTTTAACTAATCGGTGCCGGACTACGTCGGCCGGCTCGAAATAGATAAAGTCAATGCCGTCTATATTCTGGAGGATTTCGTGAGCTTCAATCAGCCCTGAACCCTTTTCATCGGGAATATCGATTTGGGTAATGTCGCCGGTAATTATTGCCTTGGAATTAATCCCGAGACGAGTCAGAAACATTTTCATTTGCATCTTGGTGGTGTTCTGGGCTTCGTCGAGAATAACATAAGCATTATTAAGGGTTCGTCCGCGCATATAAGCCAGTGGAAGGATTTCGATAATGTGCTGTTCGGTATAGACTTTCAGTTTATCGGCCGGGAGAATATCATGCAGGGCGTCGTAGAGCGGCGCTAGATAGGGCTCGATCTTTTCGGTCAGGTCACCGGGTAAGAATCCGAGGCTCTCTCCAGCTTCGACAGCGGGGCGGGTTAAAATGATCCGTTTAACCTCATGATTGCGCAGGGCGGCAACCGCAATTGCGACCGCCAGATAGGTTTTTCCCGTTCCTGCCGGCCCAATTCCAAATACGACGTCGTTACGGATGGTTGATTTATAATAGCGCTCCTGATTGGGTGAGCGTGGTTTAATTACACCGGATTTCTTGTAGAGAATGACGGTGTCAGGTGTCACTTCGAGATCCCTTTTCTGTCCACTTAATTCCAACTGAATCAGAGTATGCAAATCGGATTCGTCAAGCGTACCTTTGCGATTGATGGTTACCAGCATCTCGCCAATAATCCGATTGACTTGTTCGATAATGTTGGCTTCCCCGGATAGGATTATTTTATGACCGCGGGCGACAATTTTCAAGGGAAACTGCTCGGCGATAATTCTAATCAGAGAATCATTGACCCCTAGCACTAGTAAAGGATCGGTTCCCTTGATTTCAATCTCTTTGGTAATCATATATCCTCTTTGAAAAACAAAGATAGTTTTAAAAATTTTCAATCCAATTACAAGTGAATCTTCATCTTTTAGGGCCGGAAAAGTTGCTTAATCAATGATTTTTTCAAAATCGGTTTGATTATTTACCAACTTTGTGACTTTTAAGTCTGGTATTTTAGGTAAAAATTGTCTTTATTATTAATTGTCAGAAGACCTAAATTACACGTCGCTTTTTTCGGTCTTTTAGACAGAGATTGAAACCGGAGGATTTAAAGACGACAGATAGATTGCAATCTGAGCCCGATGTTAAAGATTATCTTCAAGAGATTATAGATGAAGAAAAACGGGCTCGCGCGGCGCTTGAGGCTGCTCAGGTCCAAGCACGCCAGGACACTGCAGCCGCGCAAGCTGAGGCTCAAAATTTAATTGAAGAAACGCGCGCGACGGCTCAGCGCGAGGCCGAGGAGCTCGTATTAAAGGCTAAGGCCCAGGCTGAGCAGGGAAAGGAAGCCGCGATTCAGAAGGCACATGCACAACAGGCGCAGGTTCTGGAAAGTAATCGGGAAAAAATTAAGACTGCAGCAGAAAAATTATGGCAGCTCGTACTCAAGGGGGATTTTACCTCACAATGAGTTCGGTCAGCACATACGGTTATGTCAATGCTATGGTTCGCGCCAAACGCAGTTCGCTTTTATCTGGTAGTGCCTATAAGGCACTTGCGTCAGCTGCCAGTCTCTCGGATGCTCTTAATCAGTTAGCTCGATTGAAGCCAGGGACGCTTTTTAAAAAGGCTCCCGAACGCTCGATTGAATCACTCGAATGTCTCCTGCTTCAGGAAGAGGTTCGCCAGGTATTAGGGATAATGAATGCGAGTAAGGGTCAGGCGCGGAATATCTTAGCGGCACTACTTTCTCGTATTGATGCCCAAAATGTTAAAACAATAATGCGGGCCTGGCAGAAGCGGGACAAAAACGTCGTTGGTATTATTGAGAGTCCTGGATTGCTTATTTTGCCGGTTCAGGAAATGCTAGTGGCAAGGACCCTGATGAAGTTTGCCGGTTACCTGTCCGACGCCTTTTTCTATGAATCATTTTTGAGTTTGGCAGCTGCGTATGAGCGGCATAAGAGTCTTTTTGAAGTCGAGGTGGGAATTGATAAAAGTATCTATCGCGAAATCTGGAATATTACGGCCCGCTTGAGTAAAACTGACCAGCATATTGTTCGTCGCATGATTGGAATCGAGATTGATCTGCAAAATCTTGATTGGGTTGCCCGGATTCGCAAATATTACCAAGCACAGATTGCGGCGATGGAAGTTAGTCTGATCCCAAATGGTTACCGTTTACCGCAGGCAACATTGCGCAAAATGATCATGACTGGTTCACTTGATGAAGGTCTTGATCGCCTCTTGCCGGGGATTACAACCGAATCATCTGACACGACCCAGACCGGGGCACTGGAAAAGCTGGAACAGTTTCTTAATCAGGCACTGTATTATGAAGCCAACCGCCTGTTTCTGGAATATCCCCTCTCGATCGGCTCAACTGTCGGATACTATTACCTGCTCAGAATTGAGACGCGCAATATTCGGTCGCTGATCAATGCCAAGCATTATCAACTGCCACCGCCGAAGATATTGGCCAATTTAGTTTACTGAGGATAGCGATGTTTTTCCCCGAGAAAATGTTACTTATCAATGCTATCTTTCTTGAAAAGGATACCGACTGTGTAGCCGAAACGGTTATCCGGCAGGGTGACCTGCAGATTGCCGATGCTGGTCAGATTAATCCTTGGCTTAAAGATTTGGCACGCTCCTATACCGAGGAGGAAACGCCACAGTTTCGCAGCCGGCGGGAGAAAGTTGAAAACCTGATAAGGTCGCTAAAATTGACCGATCGGCTGCAAGGGGTACAACCTCTCACTCTCGATTGGGCTGAAGTTGACCGGCAGTTGGAAGCGATCAGTCCGGAGATTGAATCCGCCATTCAGCAGCGCGAAATCTATACCAGAGAATTACAGAGACTGAACGAACTCAAGGGGCGCTATGAGCGCTTCCCGGGAATTGGTCGGGGTATCCAGGTCACCGGCAGTTATTCATACCTGGCAATAGAGACTGGTCAAATACCTGAAACGAATCTGGCGATCCTTGAGGAACGGCTTGATTCGATCCTGCACGTTACTTTGCCAATCGGGAACGTTGAGGGAATGTTATCAATTGTGGCGATTGTTTTGAAGCGGGACGTAGATGCGCTCCATAGTGCTTTGGAAGCGGCTGGTTTTCGAGCGTCAAGAACGGAAAAAGAATCGGCCACCCTGGCTGCCGAATCACTTGAGATTTTAGAACGTAATTTAACCCAGACGGCCGATAAACTGCGTAAGGCCGATGAGAAACTACAGTCTATTATTAATCAATATCAGGAATTTCTGACTGCTGCATTTCTGCGTGTCCGGCATGAGCAGCTATTTGGCCGGATGTTGCACTTCTTCCGGCGGACTGAACAGACCTGCCTTTTTAGCGGCTGGTTGCCCGAAAGCCGGCGCCCGGCATTTGTCAAGGAATTGGAAGAGGTAACCCAGGATCGGGCGGTTATAAACATTACCCCGGCAGAGGCAGTGGAATCAGTTAGGGAAGGGCAGATAGAAGTACCGGTAAAATTGCGCAATCCGGCTTTTTTCAAGCCTTTTGAGATGCTAACTGCCGGATATGGCTTACCACGCTATCAGACAATTGATCCAACACCGATTCTGGGAGTCAGTTTCCTGTTGATGTTTGGTCTTATGTTTGGTGATGTCGGTCATGGACTCGTTCTGGCTTTAGCCGGTCTCTGGCTGGCTTTGAAAACCAAGAGGGATACTCTACGTAAGGGTGGTTGGATGGCGCTATATGCCGGTTGTGCCAGTATCGTTTTCGGATTTCTATTTGGCAGTGTCTTTGGCGTCGAAGACTGGCTGCCAACCCTGTGGGTCAAGCCGATGCAATCAATTGAGTTATTATTCAAGGTGGTCATCTATTATGGTATCGGTTTGATATCGCTGTCGATTGTGATCAATCTGATCAACGGGATTCGGAGCGGCAATTTGATCAGCTCACTGTTTGATAAAGCCGGTTTGATCAGCGGCATTCTGTACTGGTGTGGGATTATTCTGGTGAGCAAATTGATGCTTTCAAAAACCGGTGAAGGGGTCGGCTTGCTTGTGATATATATTGCCGTTGCTTGTGCCCTACTCCTTTTTTTCCACGAACCTATTATTCATTTGATTAAAAAGAATTATCGTCTGCGCGGAAGCGAAATTGCGAATAGCCTGATGCAAGCGCTGGTCGAGATACTCGAAATTGTGCTGGGATTTTTAGCGAATACCGTCTCTTTTATCCGTATTGCCGCTTTTGGACTAGCACATGCCGGTCTTTTTATGGCGATCTTTGCTCTATCGGATATGCTAAGTGGCAAGTTGGCTGGTCTGGCATCGGTACTTGTGTTAATATTTGGTAATCTGCTGATAATTGTACTGGAGGGATTGATCGTTACAATTCAAGCCATTCGATTGGAATTTTATGAATTTTTTAGCCGTTTTTTTCGACCCAGCCGTTCAATTTATAAACCGGTCAGCGAGAACCTTACTATTGAATGATATTTGGATAGAATAAGTTGAAATTAATATTGCGGAGGATTGCGAAATATGTCAAGTCCTAATTTTATCAAGAAGCTCCTGGCAATTGCAATTACGATTGGTATGTTAGTTGTTGTTGGGGCATCGTTTTTAGTGTTGAATGCCGTAGCTCAGACGTCGGCAGAAACAACTCCTGCTGTTAAAGAGGGTACAGCTCCGGCATCGAGTGCGGTAACTATCCAATCCGAGGCAGCTGCTGCGGCGAAAGCAAAATTTGGTTTTATCGCAGCTGCGGTAGCTGTCGGATTAGGTTCTATTGGCGCAGCTATTGCGGTCGGTAATATTGGTACAGCCGCAATGGGCACAATTGGCGAGAAGCCCGAAATGGTGGGAAGTGCTCTAATTTTTGTTGGTTTGGCTGAAGGAATTGCCATCTACGGTCTGATCATTGCCATAATGATTCTCGGCAAGCTTTGATCTTCCGGAGGTCTTTTGAAATTTTTTGTGATTGGCGATGAAGATATGGTACTGGGCTTCGGCTTGGTCGGCGTGGAAGGAGTTGTCGTGCGTGAAGCTCAGGAAACACACCGGGCGTTAGATGCGGCGATGACCCATAGTGATATTGGCATTATCCTGCTGTCGGAAAGGGCGGCAAACTGGATTAGACCTGAGGTCAGAAAATATTTTTTTCATCAAGCCTACCCGCTGATTGTTGAAATTCCCGATCGACTTGGCACAGTCGGAGAACGGATTTCAATCAAAGATGTCGTTCAAGCTGCAGTAGGGGTTAGGATCGAATGAGGAATTATGCCAGATAGACCGACATCTCTCGATACAATCATTGATGGAATCAGCCAGCAATCTGAAAAGGAAATCGAGGCTGTTCAGAAAGCTGCCGAGCGCGAAAAAGAGCTGATCCTGCGACGGGCCAAAAAGGAAGCTGAACAGATTCAAGCTGAACTCATTGCGCGAGCTAAGACTCAGGCCGAATTTGTCCAAAAGCGCGTTATAGCGGTTGCAGCTCTTGAGGTGAAAAGACTGTCGTTACAAGCAATGACGATAATTATTGGCGAAATTCTTAAACAGGTTAAGGAAAGATTGCTGAAACTACGTCAGACGCCAGAATATATGAGCCTGCTGAAACTGATGGTTTTCGAGGGAGTCAGAGCTTTGAATGTCGAGAAGGTTCTCATCTCTGGTGGAGACCGAGAGCAAGTTTTGCTTACGCCCAAAATATTAAAATCCCTGGAGACTGAAATCAATCAGGGGAGTGGCAACAATGTCCAGCTGATAATGACCAGTGATGTCATTCCCGATCCCGGAGTGATTCTTTTTTCAGCCGACAAGCGACTCCGTTTTGACGACTGTCTCGCGCTTCGGGTTGAGCGGATATTTGAGGCTCACCGTTGGTCAGTCATGCAGGAATTTATGGATAATAATCAACAGGATTAAGTGGTGTCAGAGATAATCGGAAAAGTCACCCGGGTATTGGGACCAGTCGTCCAGGCAGAAATTACTACTCAGGCCCAGATGCTGGAATTCGTCGAAGTGGGTGACTATCGGCTCATCGGAGAGATTGTAAGCCTGCGAGAGAATCTGATGACGATCCAGGTTTATGAAGATACAACTGGTCTGTCACCAGATGCAGTGGTTTATGGTGGAGGAATGCCGCTTTCGGTCGAATTAGGTCCCGGCTTGATTGGTACAATCTACGATGGTGTCCAGCGACCACTAAGTGAAATCAAAAGAATTTCAGATCAATATATTCGTCGCGGTGTACGGGTACCGCCTTTAGATCGTCAAAAGCGCTGGTCGTTCACGCCGCAGGTTAAAGCCGGTGAGACGGTCAGAGCAGGTCAGGTTCTTGGTGATGTTCCAGAGACGGAACGAGTAGTCCAAAAAATTCTTGTGCCACCTGGAATTACTGGGAAAGTGGTCAAAATTGTGCCACAGGGCGAATATAGTGTTGAAGAAGAAATATGTGTTATTAATAACGATAAGGAGCAGTATTCCCTGACCCTGCTCCAGCGCTGGCCGGTCCGAAAACCGCGACCGGTCAATAACAGACTCACACCAAGTCAGCCGATGATCACCGGGCAGCGAGTGATAGATACGCTGTTCCCAATTGCAAAAGGCGGTACGGTGGCTATTCCCGGAGGATTTGGCACGGGTAAGACTATAGTTGAGCATCAGCTGGCCAAGTGGTCAGATGCCGACATAGTTGTATACATCGGTTGTGGTGAGCGTGGCAACGAAATGACCGACGTTTTGAATGAATTTCCCAAGTTGATAGATCCCCGCACCGGTCGCCCATTAATGGAGCGAACTGTCTTAATTGCCAATACCTCTAATATGCCAGTAGCTGCGCGGGAAGCATCAATCTATACCGGAATTACCATTGCCGAATATTTCCGTGATATGGGCTATCACATAGCCATTATGGCGGATTCCACTTCCCGCTGGGCCGAGGCTTTAAGGGAGTTATCCGGGCGAATGGAGGAGTTACCTGCCGAGGAAGGATTCCCAGCTTATTTACCGACCCGTCTTGCGGAATTTTATGAGAGAGCCGGACTAGTGGAAACTCTTGGTGGGCAGACCGGATCGGTTACGGTTGTGGGTGCCGTATCGCCACCTGGCGGTGACTTCTCGGAACCGGTAACTCAGCATACCAAGCGTTTTGTACGCGTTTTTCTGGCATTAGACCGTGATCTGGCAAATGCGCGGCATTACCCGGCAATCTCCTGGCTGGAATCTTTTTCGGAGTATGTCGACTATGTGACCCCGTGGTGGCAGGAAAACGCCGATGCAGAATGGGCCGATCTGCGTCAGGAGATACTCGATCTATTGCAGAAGGAGGCGAAACTCCAGCAGGTTGTTAAATTGGTCGGGGTGGATGTTCTCCCGGATACTCAACGGATTATCATGGAAGTGTGTGCGCTTTTTAAAAGTGTTTTTCTGCAGCAATCGGCTTATGATGAAATTGATACCTACTCGTGTGAATTAAAACAGATCAAGATGTTGAGAATTATCATCACTTTCTATCGGCTTGCAGTAGAGGCGCTTAAGGCGGGAACAACCTTATTTAAGATTAAACGGACCAAAGCCATAGGTGCCATAATGCGCATGAAATTTACTGTTTCAAATGAGGAGTTAGATAAACTTGACCAACTTTTGGCCAGTATGGACCAGGAACTGAAAGCGCTTGGTCATCCGGATTTTTATTGAAAAGTTATGAATTATCCTGGCAGGTAATAGATGGTAACGAATAAGGACAGCTATCCAGAACTTTTGAAATATCGTGAGTATATCGGTCTGCAACAGATGATCGGACCGCTGATCTACGTCCAACAGATCCATAACGTCGGCTTTAATGAGCTGGTAGAGGTGAATGATAGCTATGGTGAAAAGCGTATCGGGCAGGTGCTCGAAGCCGACCGCGGTGCTGCCGTCATTCAGGTATTTGAGGGAACAAGCGGATTAACTCTTAGTGATACCAGCGTCCGTTTCCGGGGTGAACCGTTACGCATCGCGGTTAGCAGGGATATGCTCGGACGGGTATTTAATGGATTAGGACATCCCTTGGATGGTGGTCCGGAGCCGATTAGCAGAGAGCGCTGGGATGTGAATGGCGCTCCAATCAATCCCACGGCTCGTACTTATCCCACGACATATATACGGACGGGTATATCGGCTATTGACGGCATGAATACTCTGGTCAACGGCCAGAAGTTGCCGTTATTTTCCGGGCCGGGTTTGCCGCATAACCGGGTTACGGCTCAGATTATTCGCCAGGCAAAAATCATTAGCAAAGATGTGAATTTTGTAATTGTATTCGCGGCGATGGGAGTTAAGAATGATATTGCCCGATATTTTATTGACAATTTACGGGATTCGGGAGTACTGGAAAATGTCGTCATGTTTCTCTCACTGGCGGATGCACCTACCGTCGAGCGCCTAATTACGCCGCGGTCGGCTCTGACCATGGCCGAATATCTTGCCTTTCATGAGAATATGCATGTCCTCGTGGTTTTAACCGATATGACCAACTATTGCGAGGCTTTAAGGGAAATTTCCATTGCGCGGGGTGAAATCCCTTCGCGTAAAAGCTATCCAGGCTACCTTTACTCCGATCTTGCCAGCCTTTACGAGCGAGCCGGCATGGTCGAAAATTCAACTGGATCGATTACCCAGGTACCAATCCTTTCCATGCCTAATGACGATATCTCTCACCCCATCCCAGACTTAACCGGCTATATAACCGAAGGTCAGATTGTTTTTGATCGGGACCTCTTTCAGCGAGGGATTTACCCGCCGATTGCTCTTTTGCCTTCGCTTTCCCGTCTGATGAAAGATGGCATCGGCGAAGGCTTGACTCGCGGCGATCATGCTCATCTCGCCAGCCAGCTCTTTGCGGCTTATGCGCGGGTGAAAGATATTCGAATGTTAGCATCGGTTATCGGCGAGGAGGAGCTTAGTCCGCTGGATCAAGTATATTTAAAGTTTGGCACGGAGCTGGAAACGAAGTTTATTGCGCAAAAAGAGACCGAGGAGCGCTCGATCGAGAATACCCTGGACTTGGGCTGGGAGATGCTCTCACTGTTACCCCGCGATGAACTGCACCGGATTACGGATGAAGAGGCTCAGCAATACTACCACGGTTCGGCGGAGTCTTTATAGGTCGTATTTTCGCCTTATTTTAGAATAGGTGGTGACAAAATTAGGGTCGTTCCCACAAAAGGCAATTTGTTGAGGTTAAAGCGCGATCTGGTATTTGCCCGGGAAGGCCATGAACTGCTCGAGCAAAAACGCCAAGTACTGGTTGCTCAGTTGATGGCACTGGTGAAAGACGCAGTTGAAGCTCAGGCGCGAGTTGATCAGCATCTGGGCGAAGCTTACCTTGCTCTCCAAAATGCAATTGTAACCAATGGTAAAACGGCCGTTATGTCAATTGCCAGAGGAGTCCAGATTAAGTCCGATATTCAGATTCACATCCTCAGGGTCATGGGTGTTAATATTCCAAAGGTCAGCGTCAATATCCATGAGGCGGCGCCTTATTTCAGTGCGGGCAATTCCTCTTTCTGGATTGATGAGGCTATTTCTAAATTTATGGTTGTATTGCAGGAGATGGGCCGGTTTGCCGAACTGCGGGTCTCCCTCCTCAGGCTAGCGCAGGAGGTTCATAAGACCCTGCGGCGGGTCAACGCCTTAGAAAAAATTGCTATTCCCGATTTCCAGGAAACAATTAAATTTATTACGGATTCTTTGGATGAGAGTGAGCGTAATACCTTTGCTACCTTAAAACTGATTAAAGAGCGTTTTGAAAGAAGAAAGGAAGAGCACAATGGAGTCCGACAGACTCGTCTCTAAAATTCTGCTTTTTATTGATGGCTCGGAAGGCTGTATTTACGCGGCTAAATTCGGAATTGCTCTTGCCAAAGTAACCGGGGCTGAGTTGAAAGCTCTCTATGTGGTCAATACCAATCTTCTTCGTCAGCTGGAAAAAGCACGGATATTTGTAAAAGTCGAGGAAATTGACTTTGGTCGGGACCTCGAAGAAGACGGGCGGCGCTATCTGCGGCACATCACCGAACTTGCACTGCGCAAAGAAGTATCCATCGAAACCGAATTACTCAAGGGAAATGTGCACGAGCTCGTTATCCAGGAAATCAAGAAGTGGAATGCCGACCTTTTAATAATTGGCGAACTCGAGCCGATCCTATCCAAACAGGATACTTTCCATGACGAAGCCGAGATCATTTTTCGTAAAGCCCATTGCTCGGTGTTGGTTATCAAGAACCCCGAACGAGTAGATCAAATTTATGAGGAATTGTCCTGAGATGAATAACCTGATGGTAACAAGGAGAAGAAGGAAATGAAACTTTCGGCCTTATTAGAGCGCAAAAATATTGTCGTACCAATTCTAAATTTAGATAAGCAACCTGTGATAGAGGAGCTCCTGGATGCAGCCTGTGCGACTGGTAAGGTCACCGATCGGGCTAAGGCTTTGCAAGCCCTGATGGACCGGGAGAAATTGGGAAGCACCGGTCTGGAGAAGGGATTAGCGATCCCGCATGCCCGGACCAATGCCGTGTATGGTATCGTCCTGGCGGTGGGAATAGCCCCGGATGGCGTTGATTTTCAAGCGGCGGATGGCGAATTTTCCAACCTGTTTTTTCTCTTAATCGCTTCCGAAGCAATGACAACTACCTATATTCAAGTTTTAGCACTGATCGCCCGTTTGAGTCAGCAGGAGAGTTTTCGCAGGAATTTGCTGGCGGCTCGGACTCCCGGCGAAGTTCTGGATATAGTCAATAAGGCTGAGGAGTAAGTTACTGTAAAGTTATTTAAACAATATCTCAATTATAATAGAGAGCTAATAAGTTAACAGCAAACGATCGGCAACGACCTCGTTTTCTAGCGTCTGACCCTCAAGTTGGAATCTTCTTAACATAGACCGGCCACAATTAATATAGATATGGCGCTCAAAAATTCCATCAGGAATAGGCAAATTAACAGTATAATTACCTGATTTCTTGTGTCCATCAATACTTAGAGCAACCTTTATGCCTTTTGATTTGGCTTTCTCAATTTCTTTGAGGAGTTCTATAAAATTGAAATTTTGTGCGCCATAAAGTATAGACTGGCTATCGGAATAAGGGGGGTCGCAATAGACCAAATCGCCTCTCTTTGATTCAGCCAAAGCGTCCTTATAATCGCAAATGGCGAATTCAACATTATTAAGCCGAGCTCTCCACTCATCCACTCGATGCGAAAATCCTGTTACCGAAATCGGTGTGTGTACCCCGCATGGTGTTGACATATGCCCATCAATTTGACGAAAGCGAACAATTCCACCGTAACAAGTGCGACTTAGAAATAGGAAGTCAGGTCCATTAGGATTTTTGTTGTATGAATCTCTGATGCTCTCATATACCTCTTCCTTGCTCATTTTTCCGATTTTGTTTCTTCTGGTAGCATACCAAACGACAAGCTGTCTTGGATCATTCTTGAGCATCATCCAGATTTCCATCAGCGGTTTGAATGTGTCCGAACCAAGCCCGTCATGCGGAGCTACGGTTGCGAGAATGGCTCCACTCCCCAAGAATGGTTCAAAATAGCGATTGTAATCCGTTGGGAAATAGGCCGTAATCTGCATAGCGAACCGTTGCTTGTTACCCACCCACTTTAAAAGTTGAGATCGCGGTGGATAATAGGTCGCATACTTGTTCTCTATTGTTAGTTGCATCGCTTACCTAATGACTTACCGAAATATAATATGTATTGTGTTAATATCCAAATTTGGGATATACTGTTTTCGGACATACCTTTTATTTATGATAAAAAGTCTGAATACAAAGGAAGCTAAAATTGTTTTAGATATGCTCTATCAATTACGCGTTTCTGCCGGACTTAGGCAAACCGATCTGGCTAGAATGCTTAAGGTACCACAGTCGTTTGTGAGCAAGATCGAGATTGGAGAACGCAGGATTGACCTGCTTGAATTGCGAGCAATTTTAGATTGCTGCGGGACAAATCTTTCAGAATTTGTTGCTGAACTGGAAAGACGGATAAGTGAGAGCAAAAAGTAAGTTTCTCAATCAACCCCTCGAATTTTGGGCTAATGTTAGGCTCATTAGCCAGAAAGTTGGTTATACAGAGAAAGGCACGTCTAAAGTCAAGATTCCAAGTATGGATGAAATTCAACAAATATACATTAATCTTTGCTATAGTTCTAATAAGCTAATAGAAAATGATATTTGTACTTCATTCGGTAAACTACTGGCGGAGTATTTCCAACACCGGGCAAATTTTCTAAATGAAAATGTAGCCCCACATCTAATGGACAAGAAGGAAGCTAGGGAGTTATTTTATAAACTGAAAAAGGAATTAAGGCCTTCCTGTCCTCTCCCCATGAACAAACAGTCAGGTTCCAAGAAAACCCCTGCCTTCTTCACTGGTATTATTAACATGCTTATTGAGGCTAGCTTGGGGGGATATGATTGTGAATATGACCCAAGAGAGTTGGTATCTTTCACCGATGAAGATTTTCCAGTGCGCAGTTTATCGCGCAGGGTAGATGGTGCATTTCCAAGTATGGTCAACCCGATTGCGATTTGGGAAATCAAAGAGTACTACTATACTACTACATTCGGAAGTCGAGTTGCCGATAGTGTTTATGAGACCCTTCTTGACGGTTATGAACTTAATGAGATAAGGCGTTCTTTAAAACGGCGAGTAAATCACTATTTTATGGTTGATGATTATAATACGTGGTGGACGATGGGCAAATCTTATCTTTGTCGCATCTGCGATATGCTCCATATGGGATTGCTGACCGAAGCACTTTTCGGAACTGAGGTAGTTGAGCGTATTCCACAGCTTGTTAAGGAGTGGCTGATACAACTTGGTCAAACAGAGTGTAATTGATCGAACAGAATTGCACCATTTCTTCTCTAAAGATATTTACTAATGCTATGTACTTTTATCTAATTTTATTCCAAGTTCAGCTAACTGCTTTTCGCTCACCGGTGTCGGACAACCGTCCATCAGTGAAGCCGCACTGGTAGTTTTAGGAAAAGCGATAACTTCCCGAATGTTGTCAACGCCGGCAAGGATGGCTACCAGCCGGTCGAATCCCAGCGCAATGCCGCCATGGGGTGGTGCGCCGTAAGCTAAGGCATTCATCAGAAAGCTAAACTTATTCTCGGCTTCCTCTTTACTGATGCCCAGCAGATCGAACATTTCGCGCTGCATCTCTGGAGTGTGGTTGCGGATGCTACCGCCGCCGATTTCCTGACCGTTGATAACAATGTCGTAAGCCCGGGCGTGTACCTGAGCAGGATTGGTTTTGAGCAGTTGGCGTTCTACCGGTACAGCTGAGGTAAAAGGATGGTGAACCGCAACGAAACGTTGTTCCTCAGCACTCCATTCCACCAGGGGAAAGCGGGTTACCCAGAGTGGTTTATAGACATTAGCAGGAATCAGATTCAATAAGGAGGCAATTGCCAGTCGCAGGTTGCCAAGCACCGGATATACGATTTCTGACCGGTCGGCAATAAACAACAAAATATCGCCAGTCTTGGCGTTAAACTCCTGAATTAATTCTTTTTCGATCGAATTGAGGTATTTTGCTATTCCACCCTCGAGTCCATTATCGGATATTCGGACGGAAACCATGCCTTTAGCGCCCCAGGAGACTGCCTTTTCGGTAAGCTGATCAAGGTTTTTACGCGATATTTGTGAGCCATCGGTTACGCAAATTCCAGCCACAGTCCCGTTATTTGTAGTGGTTGTTTGAAAAACCTTGAAATCAGAACTGGCAGCTAATTCATTAAGCGTATGAATAGGCATGCCAAAACGCAGGTCCGGTTTATCCGAGCCGTAGGTCTGCAATGCGTTTTCGTAGGTCAGACAAGGAAATGGATTATCCAGTTCCACCTCAATAATTTCCTTAAAAACCTGGCGCAGCATGGCCTCGGTACTCTGCATGACATCCTGCTCTTCGACAAAGGACATTTCTACGTCAATCTGGGTAAATTCCGGCTGGCGGTCGGCGCGCAGGTCCTCGTCGCGGAAGCATCTGACTAGCTGGAAATAGCGGTCGAAACCGGAAATCATCAGAAGCTGCTTGTACTGCTGCGGAGATTGGGGTAATGCGTAAAAGTGTCCTTTGTAAATGCGGCTTGGCACAAGGTAATCTCTGGCACCCTCTGGAGTACTCTTCATTAAAAATGGGGTTTCGATTTCGAGGAAATTATTTTCAGTATAATATTTCCGGACACTTTGAGCGGCTCGATGGCGAATTAAAATTGTCCGCTGCAACTCTTTTGTACGAAGCTCCAGGTAGCGATATTTCAGCCGCAAGTCTTCCAGACCAGTTGAGCGATCGGTGACCAGAAACGGCAAGGCTTTTGAAGTATTGAGGATTTCAATCTCCTGTGCCAGAACCTCAATCGCTCCACTCGGTAGCTCGGTATTGAGTGCTTCCTTAGGGCGTGGTCGGACTACCCCTTTGACGGCAATGACATCCTCAAGTCCGAGATTCCGAGCGCTACCGAACAAGTCTTTATCTGTTTCGGGATCGAATACAACTTGGGTCATTCCATAACGGTCCCGAACATCCATGAACAGCAATCCACCAAGATTGCGACAACGATTGACCCAGCCATTCAAGACGACTACCTGACCAATGTTTTCTGTTCTTAATTCGCCGCAGTTTCGTGTTCGCTTTAGCATCGCAGTAAACCAATCTTATAATAAATGATTAATAATTGGGTGAAATTTACCATTTCGCCGAATTTTGGTCGGGATGGTAACGTACTCAATCCGGATTCATTGTGCACGATCCTTCGAAGCGGGCACCATCCTCAATGACGATTTGGTTAGCCTTGATATCTCCGATTAAAGTGGCTCTAGCGCCAAGGGTTACTTTCCCTTTAGTCTGGACCTTTCCCTCAACATGTCCGCCGATGATTAGCTCCTCACCAATGAGCTGTCCCTGAACACTGGCTGTGGTGGCAAGCGTGATTGATCCCTCGGTAGTAATGTCACCGACTATCTTGCCGTAGAGGATGATATTTCCTTTCAGAACGATGTTGCCGGTTATCAGGGTATCCTCACCAACAATCGTATTGATAGCTGTTTCTTTTTTCTTGGTCATTTGCTTATAACTACCTCCCATAATTTTTTACCGAGACGTCGGCACGCCGGTAAGAATAGATCATACTCTGCGGGTCGATCGGTTTACCCTCTCTCCATATTTCAAAGTGCAGGTGGGGGCCTTTGCTGATTCCGCTATTGCCGAGATATCCAATGATCTCTCCCCGGTTGACATACTGATGTTCATTGACCGTATTGTGCTGATTATGGCCGTAAATAGTGAAGTAGCCATTTGAATGGTAGAGAATTATCATGTAACCTAAGTCATAAGTCCAGTTGGAGAAGACCACGACACCAGAGGCTGAGGCGCGGATCGGCTCACCTTCGGGACCGGCAACATCAACCCCGTAATGGTTGTCCTGAGAGATTATATGATCATCAACGAATCCCTGGGTAATGTAACCTTCTACCGGAGGATAAATGGGAACATTGTCAAGGTAACTGATCTGGAAGGATTTTTCGACACTTCGATTGTTGAGCACTAGCGGAATGGACAGGGAGTCCACGTTAATGGAGTCGAGAGAGGGGAGACTTAGGTCGGCGCCCAAAACAGAACGAATGTATTGATCCATCTGGCGGATTTTATTGTAGTCACTGAGAATCTGCATAACCTTTAATCGGTCTTGAATCAACTGGTTATTTTCCATGAAAAGATCATCGTATTTTAGTGCTTTGGGCAGCAAGATAATGGTACCAATAATGATTATGATGATTATCGTAGCTAGTAATCCTAATACAACTCGGGCCAGAATGATGTTAAAACTCATTTTGATCGGATTACTGCGACCGTCGCTGATTAAATGCAAAGTATAGAAGCGTTTTTTCAACCTGATTTTTCCTCGATTATTTCAAAGAGTTCAATTAGCCGGGTCAAATCTTCTTTTGAATAAAATTCAATCTCGATGAAACCTTGATCAGCTCCTTTGATTTTTACCCGGGAACCAACAATATGCATTAAGCGATTTTCCAGGGCTTTATGCATATTTTGCTGTAATTGTTTTTTGGAAGGCTGTCTTAGATGGGATGATGAGGCTATTTTTTTTGCCAGAGCCTCGACTGCCCTTACGCTTAAACTGTCGCGCTTTATTCGCTGCCAGAGATTGATTTGTTGGGCTTCATTGCTAATAGCCAGGATTGGCCGAGCATGTCCAGCTGTTAATTTTTGTTCTTTCAGGTCATGCAGGATTTCATTTGGCAGATTCAGCAATCGGATCGAGTTGGTGACGGTGGAACGCTCTTTGCCGACTTTTTTCGCAATCTCCTCATGGGATAAGTTGCAAGTATTGGATAGCCAGTAGAAGGCTTCGGCTTCTTCCACCGGATTAAGATCTTCACGCTGGAGGTTTTCGATCAGCGATAATTCCATTAGCTCAACATCTGTGTTGACTGATAGCACATATGCCGGAATGCTTTTTAAGCTCAGTTCCCGGCAGGCTCGCAGCCGCCGTTCGCCGGATATTAATTCAAAGCCATCAGTAACTTGCCGTACTGTAATTGGCTGGATAATTCCATTTTCGCGGATGGACTGTTTTAATTCATCCATCGCCTGGGCGTTGAATTCCTTGCGCGGCTGATGAGGATTGGAATTAATTTTACTGATCTCGATCTCGGCAACCTGATTGAGCAGCTCGAAATCCTGCGGAAACTCAGGAATGAGAGCGTTGATTCCTTTACCTAATCTCTTGATCATTATTGCTGAGTATTTCTCCTACTAAGTTCATGTAATCCTGGGATCCGTATGAAGAAGCATCATAAAGAATAATTGGTTTGCCGAAGCTGGGCGATTCACCCAGTCTGACGTTACGCCGGATGATTGTTTGATATACTTTATCCTTGAAATGACTGCGAACCTGTTCGGTTACTTCCTGCGATAACCTAAGACGGGAGTCGTACATGGTTATCAGAACGCCCTCGATTTTCAAGGTACGGTTGAGACTTCTTTGGACCAGCCGGATGGTGTTCAGCAACTGCCCTAATCCTTCCATAGCATAATATTCACACTGGATTGGGATAATCACCGTGTGGGAAGCGCAGAGGCTGTTGATTGTTAAAAGTCCCAGTGACGGGGGACAATCAATGATGATATAGCGGTATTCTTTTGCTAAATTTTCTAAGGCTTTTTTCAAAATCATCTCGCGGCCGATCATAGATACCATTTCGATCTCAGCCCCGACCAGTTGCGGGGTAGCGGGAGCAATATCCAAGAAGGGAATTTCAGTTGGCCGTACGATCTGATTGAAATCTGTACCGCCCACCAGAACGTCATAAATACAATTGTCCAGAGAACGGTGGTCAATCCCACACCCAATAGTAGCATTCGCCTGAGGGTCCATATCAATCAGTAGGGTAGTGACTTCCGAGACGGCAAATCCAGCCGCCAGGTTCACTGAGGTAGTGGTTTTGCCAACTCCACCTTTTTGGTTGGCGATAGTGATTATTTTAGTCAAATTACTTCTCTAAGTTCAATATTAACAACACACTTCCGGACTTTTTGGGGCTCTCTTTCAAGCATCCCAAATTTAAATCTCCCCCCCTGTAAAATCAAGGTAAAAGGCGGTCAAGCGCGATGCCAGAATTTAGGGATGAAGATCAGGAAGAGCGAGTAAAATTCCAGCCGTCCAAAGAGCATACAGGCAATTAAAATCCATTTATTGCAGATCGGGAGCATGGCATAACTCTCTACCGGTCCGGTAATACCGAGCCCTGGGCCAACTCCGCCCAGTGTGGTTGCCACGGAATAAATTGAGGTGATAATGTCGGTTCCGGCGGCAGTCATCAACAAGGTTGCAATAAAGAAAAATGAGAGGTAGGTTCCGATAAACGCCAGCACAGTCTTGATTGTTTTATCGTCAAGCACTTTATTGTTAATCCGGACCGGATTAATTACCCGAGGGTGAATAATCTGAATTAATTCACGATAAATACTCTTAAAAAGGATAATAATCCGTGAGTTTTTTATCGCACCGGTAGTCGAACCCGGACAGGCGCCGATGAACATTAACAGGAGCAAAACAACCTGGCAGAGAGGTCGCCATTTTTGATAATTGGCTGTGATGAAACCGGTGGTAGTACTAATGGAAACGACCTGAAAAATACCATAACGGGCAGCCTCATGCCATGAAGAGTAAGTATGGATCCGCAAGTCTAAGATAACGATTAGAGAAGCAACAGCGATGAGGCTTAGATAAAAACCGACTACTTCCCTGAACTGCAACCAGCTTTTGCTGGTCTTGAAAAAGGTTAGATAAAGTGAGTAATTAACCCCTGAAAGAATCATGAAAATAATGACAATGGTTTCGACATAAGGACTTTTGTAAGCTGCGATGCTGGCGTTGCGGGGCGAGAAACCGCCGGTAGGTATAGTGGCCATGGCAGTAAGGGAAGCATCGAAAAAGGAGAGCCCGCTGATCAGGAGCAGGATAGTCTCAACAGCAGTCAAAGTAAAGTAAACAATCCAGAGTAACCTGGCGGTATCTTTGATTTTGGGTGTAATCTGTTCCTGAGCAATAGCCGATGATTCAAAGGTATACAGGTTGCGGCTGCTCACGTTAATGGTTGGCAGAATTACCAGGGCAAGGATGATGATGCCCATTCCGCCGATCCAGTGAGTCATGCTCCGCCAAAGCAGAATGCTTGTCGGCAGAGCTTCGATGTCTGTCAGCACTGATGCTCCGGTGGTCGTGAAACCGGAGACGCTTTCAAAGAAAGCGTCCAAAGGTCCGGAGAAGTAACCGGAAAGATATAATGGCAGTGCACCAAAAAATGAAACGGAGAGCCAGCCAAAAACAATGGTCACTACAGCTTCCCTTTTTTCAATTAGAATCTGTTCTGGTCGTCGGATGCGAAGCAAGAAGCCAGCGAGTACTGAAGCAGCAGCAGGTACGACAAAACTCAGGTACTGGTGATCATGATTGAAGAGGCTAATCCCCAGGGGTAATAGCAATATTGCTCCGAATATATGCAAGAGCACACCGAGTAAGGCAGCAACGTGATTAATTCTCATAGCGATTGATAGATCTATTTCGTTTTAAGAGCACTCCAACAACAATATTAGTTTACCGTTTTTTAGCCATCTATGCAAATGAGTCCCGCCATCTGTCTGGTGTCGGTTTAATAATCTTTGAGGTCGGCTGCCGTTTTTGTTATATTAGCCGTTGTTCAGATTTTTGGAAGTAGTACTGATGGGAAGGATTAGTTGAAGTATCTGCTATCCATATATCGTTGGATTGTTGCCCTGGCTGTGTTTGTGGAAATTGCCGCACTGGTTCTCCTTGGTATGTATTTTTGTCGGCCACAGCAGATCCTGGTCCTGATCCGCCCCTTATGCCGGGCACTCTTAAAATTGATTAGTGTTCGGGTTAAAGTTACCGGTCTGGATAAGTTTGATCATACAAGACCCTACCTCATAATCTCTAACCATGAGTCAATTCTGGATGCTTTTATCTGTCCGGGATATATTCCGATGTTTTTTGTGGTGCTGGAGCTGAATGACCATTTCAGCTGGCCTGTTTGGGGATACATGACCAAAAAGTGGGGTAACATTCCGGTTGCTAAAGGTAATCTGAAGGAAGCTATCAAGAGTCTTGACAAAGCTCAGGCCAGGCTGGAAAACGGTACTTCGATCCTGATATTCCCGGAAGGGGAACGAACTGTAACCGGTGAGATGAAACGTTTTCGGAAGGGGGCATTTCATCTGGCCCAGAGCGCTAGGGCGGACATTCTACCGATTGCAGTGAATGGCTTGTATCGTGCTAAAACGCGCGGCGATTGGTTGGTACGTTCAATGAAGGTCTATTTTAATTTTGGTGAACCGTTATTGTATCGTGATTATCAGGATTGGGATATTGAGGATTTGCGCATCTGGTGTGAGAAACGTGTTAGGTCTTTAAAGATTTTACCTTGAGAGAGTTCGACGCGGCGGTGTTTTAGTTCATTGAGATAATCTATAAAAATGTTAAATTTACGCTATGAAAAGAACCGATTTTTCTTATTTACCAAAACAGAAACAATTATTCTACGAGCAATTATCCCGATCCTATCGGCTTAAAACGCGCCCGAAGATAATTAACTGGACTCCTTTCAATGAGAAGTTATTGGATAGTAAAATCGCTTTGGTTTCGATTTGTGGCGCTTATTTAAAGAATCAGCAACCCTTTTCAGCTGCGGAAAATGAGACCGATTATAGCTATCAGACTCTGGATATCAATTTTGCCCGAGAGGAGCTGAATTTTTTCCCGCTGGATTGGGAGCCCGGTGAAGCCCAGGAGGATTTTAATGTCGTTTTACCCATTGACCGCTTGGTGCTTCTCCAAAAAGAGGGCATGATCGGGAAGGTCAACGAATACCTCTACAGCTTTTCCGGGGCTAATTCCAAGGCGGATTTATTAACCCGCTCGGTTAGGAAACTGATCAAGGAGCTCAAAGATCTCGAATGTAATGGGGCGTTGATAATTCCCTGTTCGGCAAAAACGGCTGAAACCGCCTGTCTCATTGCCAATCAGATTGAGGCGGCTAAAATTTCCACCGCACTCCTGACCCCATTTTATGAGCAGGCGATGATCTTAGCACCGCCCCGTAGCGCCTTTGTCAATTTTCCATTTGGAAGGATTTTGGGAAAGGCTAATCATGTTACTTTGCATACGGCGATACTGCGGGATACCTTACGCCTGTTCGAGAAGGCTAAAATCCCCGGCGAAATTTTTAATTTAAATTTTATCTGGTCTTGCGGGAAGATTCCTAACTGGTAATAATTTTACCAAGCTTTCAAGTCTACAATATCCAAATTCACAAGAATTGGTATTTGTGAAAGGATGACTTTTTCGAGTCAGATTATTACCAAAAGGTGATTTATTATAGATAAATCAAGAGACGGCGATTCGTCGCAATGTTTCGCATAACAGGCTCCAGAACTTTTCGACCGTTTTGATCACAACCACTTCATCGGGCGAGTGCGGATTGATTATCGTTGGGCCAAAGGAGATCATGTCAATCCCAGGAACCGTCTTGCCGATTATCCCGCACTCCAGGCCAGCATGAATGGCTTTAACTTCCGGTTCGCTGCCATAAAGTTCCCTGTAGGCGTTCTTCATGGTTTTCAGGATATTGGAATTCATATTGGGATTCCAGCCCGGATAACCACCGCCTTGGATAACTTCACCACCGGCAAGTAAGCCAGTGGCTTTGATCTTGTCGGCGATATCGTTAATGGCACTTTCAACTGAGCTTCTCTGACTGGTCAGGATTTGGACTTCATTCTCTTCGATTCTGATGATCGCCAGGCTGGTGGAAGTTTCCACCAGGTCGGGAATAGCGTAACTCATTGCGATAACCCCATGCGGCAGAGCATAGAGCAGGTTAAATAGTCTCGATTGAAAAGCTTTTGTAAAGACTTTTGCTGGTTTAGCTGTATTTTCGACAACCAGCTGAATTGCAGTTTCTTTCCCCTTGTATTCATTTTTAAATACAATTTCATAATCCGAAGCCAATTTTTTGAAAGCCTGGAGGTCTTTAGTAGCAATGATCAATAAGGCTTCGGCTTCCCGGGGAATAGCATTATGCTTACTGCCGCCGGATATCGCCGCTAAATGCAGATCAAATTTTGGATTGGCATTCCATAAAAAGCGATTCAGCAGCTGATTGCCATTACCACGTCCTTTATTAATATCCAGACCGGAGTGTCCCCCCTTGAGACCGGAGATTTTTACGACAACAGCCTGGGCGTCAGCCGGTGTGCTTTCCCATTCGATCGGGAGTGCGATCTGGGTGTCTTTACCGCCGGCACAGCCCACATAGAGAGCCCCATCTTCTTCGGAATCGCCGTTGATTAAGATTTGGGCTTTAACGAAACCAGGCTTGAGGGCATTGGCGCCGGTGAGACCGGTCTCTTCATCTACTGTGAACAGGAATTCCAGTGGAGGATGAATCAAGTCGTCGGCAGCCATGATTGATAACATGGCTGAGAGTCCGATTCCATTATCGGCGCCGAGAGTGGTTCCCTCGGCATGGACATAATCACCATCAATTTTCATCTTGATCGGATCCCGACGAAAGTCATGCTCGGTGCCACTGTTCTTCTCACAAACCATATCCAGGTGGCCCTGAAGACACACTGTGGGCTTTTTTTCATAACCGGCAATGGCTGATTTGGTAACCAGTACATTGCCCGCTTCGTCCTGTTGAAAAGGTAGCCCGAGCTCGCGGGCAATTTTAATGATATATTTTCCGGCTTCCGCTTCGTGTTTGGATTCGCGCGGGATTTGGTTCAATTCATAGAAGTATCGCCAGAGAACCGCAGGTTTCAGTCCGGTGAAAACATACTGCATTGCTTTCCTCCCTTTTTTTGATGTGGTTAATTTGGTGATTTGGGATGAGAATGAGCTTTTATGAGGTCAGCACATCTTTGATAATAACCAGCGCCTGATCAATTTCATCTTTAGTAATGATTAATGGCGGAGCGAGCCGGATGATATTCTCACGGGTTTCTTTGGCTAGTAATCCTCGTTGCTGAAGCGCAACGCAAAATCGTCGGGCACCACCGGCACCTTTTTTTAGGACGATTCCGATCCATAATCCCTGACCGCGGTAGTGATCAACGTAGGGACTTTTAATTTCATGTAATTTTTCCAGCAAATAGCGACCTAGTTTAGCGGAATTTTCAATCAGTTTTTCTTCGGTAATGATTTTAATCGCCTCCCTGGCGATGGCACAGGCAAGCGGATTACCACCGTACGTTGAGCCATGATCACCAGGTTTAAAGACCCCCAATATTTCCCGGGATGAAACAACGGCTGAAATGGGATACATGCCGCCCGAGAGAGCCTTACCCAGAATGATGACGTCCGGCTTGATATTTTCATGTTCGTAGGCAAACAATGAACCCGTACGACCGAGCCCGGACTGGATTTCGTCAACCATCAGTAAAACATTGTTCTGTTTACAGATTGCCGCTGCCTGTTGTAGAAAGCCTTCGGGTGGAATATTTACTCCGTTTTCACCTTGGATTGGTTCAACCAGAAAGGCGACTGTATTTTTATTGATAGCCTTTTGTAAAGCCCGAACACTACCATACGGAATGGTGACAAATCCGGGGGTCAGCGGTCCATAACCATGTTTATACTGGGCTTCACTGGAAAAGGAGATGATTGTGACTGTTCGTCCGTGGAAATTGCCCTCGCAAACGATAATTTCGGCTTTATCATCTTCCACACCTTTTTTAACGTAGCCCCATTTGCGGGCGGCTTTGATGGCGGTCTCAACAGCTTCCGCGCCGGTATTCATCGGCAGCATCATTTCGCAGCCGGTAAGTTCACACAGATCTTTGGCTAAAAGTGGTAATTGGTCATTACGGAATGCCCGGGAGGTTAATGCCAGCCGGGCAGCCTGTGCTGTCATCACTTTGACCAGCCGCGGATGACAGTGTCCCTGATTAACCGCCGAGTATGCAGCTAAAAAATCCATGTATTTTTTGCCCTCGACATCTTCAACCCAGATCCCGGATCCCTTGGAGAGGACAACGTCCAGGGGTTTATAGTTTTGCGCTCCGTACCGGTTTTCAAGATCAATACACTCTTTTGCCGTGGTCATGTTGTTTTCCTCGGTTGTTACGGTTCAGCGATCAAGATTTTCGACCGCCCGAATTTAATCAATTCTCGCCGAATCGCCATGGATTTCTTTGATGATTTAAACGGGCTAGCTGAAGACGAAAAAGTTATCTCGCTCAGAGTGAGATTTTTGAATTTATAGGCAATTTCTAATTTTGTTAGGAGCTTGGGTTATGTCAGGAATTCATGCCTTTGTTACCTGGTTCTGACCAGTAAGTACAATGTTATCGCCGTCGAGATCAATGTTAGAAACGGCGTGATTTTATGGAGATGATGAACCAAGTCCGGCATCGGTTTGGCCATACTTAGCAGACCACCAGTGGCAATCGTCCCGAGGAACAGCAGACCGGTGACCACAGCGGCAATCAACTCCAATGAGTCTAGCCCACTAGACCGATTAATCCGTACTATGATGACAGTTAGGAAAACCACCACCGCGAGCGAAAGCAGCTTATGTACTGTCAGGAGTAGCACGCCGTATGGTCGCCCGCCTCGGCTTAGCCAGAAACCGGAAAGAAAGATCAAAAGAAAAAACACAACAGTGTAAAGTATACGAAGATGGTTGGTGGTCATAATTACTCCCTGGGTATGTGTAGTCCGTTTTTATTGGCACTCAGCAAGCCTGCGGTAAGCATGCATTGTTCGATTGATTGACTCCAACGGCTATTTTTATTGCAGATTTGATTGGTTGGTTCATTTCTCAACTTTTTCCAGCTCGGCTTGTTTGTTGGTGGTTAGATCAACTCCATAAAAATCCTGGTCATGCGGCAGAATCATGGTTAGGGTATGGGTTGCATCAATTTTGACAACAGCATCTTCAGCTGTCGTAAAAGCCAGCAAGTGCCCGCCGGATTTCTTGTCTGCACTCAGAAAATGAAAATGATAGCCGGTCACGTTGATTCCGGCAACGTAGGGCGGACAACGAAAGCCAACGATCGTTCCCGCGACATTTTCCAGATTAAATTCCGGCTGGGTGGCGGCAATCTCAACCAATGGTTTATAAGGTCTGGATTGTGCCGGCACGCTTCTGGTTCTGACTGCACTGAATTTGCCCTCGATCTTGATGGCGTAGAAAATGTTCTCGGTTGGAATGGCGTTGTCAATTATTTTGATCAGTGAGTTGAAATTCGTCCCGGCTGGAATAGCAACCTCACGATCGGTATCGAAATATGTTACCGAAGCCAAAGGCGTTTTATCACTCAGGTTGGCTAATGCAACTCTACCGTCCGATGTTATCTGATAGATTTTTCCATTGAGTATGACCATTTCGCCGTTTAGAGCGTTGAAGGTGCCGATGCCGAAATCTCCCCGCCTTGCCAAATCCCGCAGAGAAAATTCACCATTGTAAATACCACTCAGCAGTGCATCAATCGTTCCGACCTGGGTCAGAGTTTCGCGGTCGGTCGGTCTGCTGCAACTGATTATCAAGGCACTTAGCAGGATCGAGAAAAAATAGGTTTTTGACATGTGTTATTCACCTTTTCTTTTAATCAATTCAGCCAAAATTTAGTCAAGAATTGGCAAAGTTCAAGGCTGCTTTGAACGATATAAAATGGACATAACGGCGGTAATTAGACTGCATCAGCAAGGGTGGTTTCTAGAATTCGTAGGAAATGCCAAACAGGTGCGAAGCGCCGCCGCGCTGGGCGATTTTTTTGCCGGGAATTTGTTCGGTTAGGCGAAACGGGCTTTCATCCAGACGCCGGATAATGGGGATGAGTTGACGCAGGGAATAGCAAAGATTAAAATTTTTGATTTGTCTGCGAACTTTTACCTGAATATCTAAAATATTAGCCTCAATCTTGATAGGGTAATTTATCGGTTCGCAGATAAGACCAAACTCCAGCTCTGCCTGACCAACAATTTGCAGGAAGTAGCGGGAATGAATGTAATCGGTGATCAAGGAGATTTCC
>CAZJIU010000002.1:4003-7619 GCA_964546145.1 uncultured bacterium | reverse complement strand
TCCAGGTCTGTTAACAGATAGCTGAGCTCGATTGATGAAATTGACCTGTTTGGGCGAAGCAGGGCAAGGGATATTTGAGAAAGTTCGGAATTTATCGGAATGTCTAATTGACGAATACCATTCAGGATAGGTTTATTAGTAGAATTGGTATATTGAAAAGATAGACAATTGGTCGATCTCACCTGGGATCCTGCCAGCTGGAGCTGAGTTCCGCGGTTTATCGGAATCGAACCCCAGCCGCCCATTTCTGAAGATTTGAGCTTGCCATGATTAGTAACCGGATTACCAAAAGTAAGCGGCAACCAGTCCAGGAAATATTTATTTAACTTTTTATCTTCGGAGACAGGATAGGATTTAATGGTTAGATTGACGCTGTTTTGTATCCGGGAATAACGCCCCAGAAAGCCGATCATTCGCTTGTTGCCGGCAATTGTCCAGGTTAAGCAGTGATCGAAACAGTCTCCTTCCAGCGCTCCACTGATGGCGGTCCGATCGTTATGATTATTGGCTGAAGATTCATGAAAGTTGGATCTTAGGGTGACAAGCTGGTAAGAGGATTTTACCCGAAAGGGGTATGCTACAAAGGCTACAAGTCCTTGCTGGTTTATTACAAAAGCTTGGCGGTTGTAGACCTTTTTGCGGTAGATGTCATCGAACCGGTAGCTCAGCTCTATCTGCCTTTTTTCAGCTTGAATCTGTTCTGTCACTGGAACCGGAATTGTTCTAAAGATGGCAAGGGAGCTGAATAGATTTTGCCATTGTGCTTGTGAAGAGTTACTATTAACCAGAAATACGAGGGGGAAAAGCCAAAAACTTTCCCCCCATTTTTTACAAGATATTACGCGCAAATGGATTCCTATTTGAGCAGAGTCATTTTGCGGGTAGTGACCTTTCCATCAACTGCCAAGTTAACAAAGTAGATTCCAGAGGGGAAGCCGGCGGCATTCCAATAAGCAGTGATTTTGCCGGCGTTCAGATGCCCGTAATATGTTTCGTGGACAATTTCACCCTTCAGGTTGATAATCGTTAATCTAACGTCAGCAGCCTGAGGCAGGTCAAAAGCGATTGTCGCAACCGGGTTGAATGGATTCGGATAAACTGGATGGAATCTAAAAGTTTTAGGTATGTTGGAGTTATCCTTCGATACGGACGGGATTACTGGTGGTTCTTTATAACGATCCGGGAATAAGCCGCCCAGAGTGCTGTCAATCCCTGTTACGTAATTTTTCCACATAATGAGGAAACTTACAGGCGGGTTGTCGAACCAGGCTGACAGGTTTACCCGCTCACCATCAATTAAAACGGTGGAGTCGGGGTGGGCAAAATCGATATAGATATCCCAGGTCACGTCTCGAGATTCACCCATGATTGATCCCATTTCAGCAATGTTAAAATCGAAATCTTCCTGGTAAGGTTCCATCGCGTTCATTAGTTTGTTCATGTTGCTGAAGAAGGTATTCAATTGCTTAAATGCTTCTTCGAGATCATTGCCAAATTTGTGGAATTTCTCAATTCCATAGGGAGTGAGTGTCATAAAATTCGGGTTGGACTGTTCCAGGATATTGATAACATCCAGGTCGGTTTCCACATTGGAGAAATCCAGGTAGTTGGGATCCAGGTCCAGGATGAACATCTGATCGAGTTCATTATACAAATCGGTTAAAGCCTCCTGGATCTTTGACATGCCGTCAATTACCAGTTCGATTGCCTTAGTGGCTACATAAATTTGCGGAACAGTCAGATAATAAATTGAAAACTCGCTATTGGAACCCAATACGTAGGGATTCAATCCATCATTATTGCTCTTGATGAGAACCACATAATTAGTCAGATCCCCACTCTTGATGTACTGATCAACATGGGAACGAATTTCGGCAATCCGGTCGTGCAGGTCGAAATTACTCCAGTCAAAGGAGCTGACCAGACTATCGATTCGTCCGTCAGAAATCATCTGTACGGCCGATTCAATGTTGCCAAAATATTCTTCATCATTCAGTAGATCCCAGATCAGGGTCAAGGCCATACCAAAATGTTCATCAGGAGTTAGGGTTACCTTGGTCCGTAACGAGGTCTGATAGGCATGAATTTTTGCTTCGAGTTGCTCAAAGGTGTCATTATCATTTAGAATAATATCCGATTTAACCATCGCGTACATATCAGCAGTTAAGCCATTGGGAAAGGTATTGTAGAATGTATAAGAGGCTGATTCACCACCCCGGTAATAATCCTGGTAGACACCCCAGAGTCCGTCGTGATGTGCCAGGCTCTCAATGATTCCACGGGGTCGGATTACTTTATTTTCAGCTTCTGGTCCGATTGGATATGTTTTACCACCTAATAGGGTATCAACTTCAGCAATGCCTTTTTGGACTGAATCCATCCAGGCTAGCTTGAATTCAAACGGAGCGAATGGTTGATTCCAGAGTATTATCTGAAGGCTGTCAATTAGAGCACTCAGCGTGTCGAGGCCCTGTTGAACAACGGCTACTCCCGGATCAATTGCGGGGCTGTTATTGTTCAACGAGTCGAGAATTTGGGTAAATCCGCTATCGAGAGCAACGGCCATTGCTTCGCCTAATTCCATGATCATTTTCTGCCGATTAAAAAATGTTCTGGAAAATACAAACAGGGTGTCTTCATATTTTGAACCCATAACCTGAACATTGAATTCGAAATCTGCAGTCCCGTCATATACTTCACCCCAGTGTTCACCGAAAGCATCCATAAGGGGACCGGTTTTGTCTCCAAAGTATTCAACTGCAGCGCCCATATCATCGGCGTACTTGCTATTTTGGGAGAGCCATTCGTTGATTGAATCGCGATAGGCTGGATAGGTCCCTGTTTCGAAAAATTCGGTGAGATTTAATACGAACTCATTCGGATTACCTGCATCGAAGAGAGGGAAGATATCCTCAATAGTCTGATTCATGATCATACCGATATTATTCCCCATTTCTTCCAGTAAGTTTTCCAGGTCATTAGAAAGTGTATCACCATTGACATAGGTGCGAGCAGCCTGGATAATGGCGAGTCCCATATGAGCCTTCATAGTTTGGGCATCATCGGCTCCAGGTAGTAAATTTAGATATTCCGTTTCCATGCTGTCCAGGTAAGCCATATATTCCGTCGTTATTTCTTTCTGCAGGATAAGGTCGGGCTGGACCCCAAATACTGGCAACACGGTGAAGATTAGTAAGTATAAAATATACTTTTTGTTAACCCTTAGCATAGTGATCTCCTTTTTTTTCTTGATATGAATATAACATAATTCTTAATAGCAGCGTGTAATTTAACTCACAAAAGATGATTTTTATAGATTTTTTAGGATTGGTTTAAATAATGAATAATTCCTTCTGAGGATGAGACAGCCACTCGGCTCCTTTTTCGGTGATGACAATCATCTCCTCAGCGGTGGCAACACCGTATCCCTCAATAGGCAGGCGCGGCTCGAGAGTATAAACCTGCCCAATCTCGATCGGTAGATTTGTAACATTACCGTACCGTTCCCAGCGCGGACCCAGCAATCCGGCACCATCATGAGTCGAGCGTCCGACCTGATGACCGAGGGCGTGGGGATATTCCGGATAACCTTTTGAGACAATATAATCGCGGGCAA
>CAZJIU010000002.1:0-3903 GCA_964546145.1 uncultured bacterium | reverse complement strand
CCGGCTGTATCAGGACCGGTGAAAACCGCCGGACAGGTTTTTTCCTCCCAAGCGGTTGTGACCTTATTCTTTTCTACTAGAGATAAGATATATTGAGCTACATCAAGTTCAGTTAGACCGGGCTGGATAAATTTGGTAACCGCAGAATAGATCGCCTCGGTTAGTTGGATCGCGGCTTTAAGCCGGGAGATTTCCGCTGGGGTTTTACGACCGCGTAGGGCGGCAATGATATTCTGAGAAGAGATGAAACGATCGTGATACTCGGTTTCCCGGGTGTATTCTCGCAGCAACTCATACATTCCGTAAGTCAAACCGTCAGCCATGCAATCATCTTTAGAAATATTGATGGCAATATTGCGGGGCTTGAGACTACTAAAAACGGATAATAATTCAGCCTTGATACCACCAACATATTTACGGATATCACGGTACAGGCCGGTTAGACGGATCCGTTCGTAATCCAGACTTCCAATGATCGCGATAGTTTTGCCGCAGCGGGTTATTATGAATGCTGATTGCCAGGTACAATTCGTACCTAGTATTAAGTCCAAACAAGGGTCACGAGAGGCTTCGGTTTCCCGCACAAAAGTCAACCACATGTCAATGTCTTTTTCCTGCAGGATTTTATGGGCTTGATTGACTTTTTCGTGCAACATGACCGACTGTCTCCTTTCCAAGGTTCTGGTACTGGTGAATTTAGTTAAAATGTGGAGGTTATGGCATAAAAAAATTGTCGGAAGGGAATTCCGGGCGGAATTCACTTCCGACGGTAGGGGCAGTGTCTACCTGGAGGGAATATTCAAAGAGGGATTAAATTTCAAATGACAATTGAGAGTTTGTCAACTTCCATGCCAGCAACATAAATCCAAATTATTCAAGTATATACGTTTTTATAGTATACAAAATTTGTGGTACCCTAACCCCAAAATCTGTGGGTATTTGACTACGATAATTTAGAGTGAAGATTAGTGTATTATGTGAGAGTCAGAACCTTTTTAAGGAAATTACCGGTATAGGATTCGGCGTGCTGAGCAAGCTCTTCAGGGGAACCTTCTGCCACGATATAACCGCCATCGTCGCCACCCTCTGGTCCGAGATCAATGATATAATCAGCCGCTTTGATTACATCCAGGTTATGTTCGATTACGATTACCGTGTTACCTTGATCTGCCAATTTATTGAGTACGTCCAGCAGAATTTTTATATCCTCAAAATGCAAACCGGTGGTTGGTTCATCGAGAATATAGATGGTCTTTCCAGTGCTGGACTTACTTAATTCCGTGGCTAATTTGACCCGCTGGGCTTCGCCACCGGATAGGGTTGTTGCCTGCTGACCGAGTTTGATATATCCTAATCCGACATCGCGCAGGGTTGTCAGCTTTTTGCGAATCCGCGGGATTTTTTCGAAAAACTCGTAAGCCTCATTCACGGACATATCCAGCACTTCGGCAATACTTTTGCCGTGGTATTTAATTTCCAGCGTTTCGCGGTTATAGCGTTTGCCTTTACATGTTTCACAGGTAACGTAAACATCAGGTAAAAAATGCATCTCGATTTTCTTGATACCATCACCGCCACAGGCTTCGCAGCGTCCCCCTTTGACATTAAAGGAAAATCGCCCAGGCTTATAGCCGCGGATTTTGGATTCTTTTAATGAACTGAAAAGTTCACGTATAAAACTAAAAGTGCCGGTATAGGTCGCGGGATTGGAGCGGGGGGTCCGACCAATCGGATTTTGGTTGATATCAATAACCTTGTCGATATATTCGGTGCCCTGGATAGTATTATATTTTAAGGGTGTCTGAGTACTGCTATATAAATTCCGGTGCAGAATTGGGTAGAGGGTTTCATTGATCAGAGTACTCTTGCCCGAGCCCGAGACACCCGTGATACAGATGAAATTTCCCAGGGGGAAGGAGACGGTGATATTTTTCAAATTATTGCCCTGTGCACCGCGCAGGTAGATTTTTTTACCGCTGTCAAGGCGGCGGGTGGCTGAATAGGGGATCCAACGTTTGCCGGAGAGATATTGTCCTGTTAAAGATTTTTCATTTTGGGCGATCTCCTTGGGTGAACCTTCAGTGACAATGTAGCCACCATTTTCACCTGCGCCGGGGCCCAGATCAATGATGTAGTCACCTCTTTCAATGGTTTCGCGATCGTGCTCCACCACAATCACCGTATTGCCCATATCCCGGAGCTGGCAGAGGGTTTGGAGTAAACGCTTATTGTCCCGTTGATGTAGGCCGATACTGGGTTCATCCAGAATGTAGAGCACCCCTACTAACTGCGAGCCTATTTGAGTTGCCAGGCGGATCCGCTGGGCCTCGCCGCCGGAAAGAGTCTGCGCCGAACGGTCGAGAGTCAAGTACTCTACTCCAACATTAAACAGGAAATTAATCCGCTCTTTGATTTCTTTTAAAATCTGGTGCGCGATCTGCTCTTCTGTCAAAGTTAATTGAAGTGAGTTAAAAAAAACTCGCAATTTGGTGATTGACATTGCGGTTAGCTCACTGATTGAGAAGTCACTGATTTTGACTGCCAAACTTGCTTTTTTTAATCGAGCGCCATTGCACTCCTGACAACTTTTAACGCTCATGAATTGACTGATCCAGGTTCGAATCCCGATGGAGTTAGTCTGTTTATAGCGCCGTTTAAGGTTAGGGATGACGCCCTCGAAAGGTGCGTTGTACTTGCCATTGATACGTTCGGAGCGCAGGTCAATTGAAAGCACATTACCGGCAGTGCCGTATAATAGTGCTTGTTGAGCCGCTTCGGACAGCTGGCCAAACGGGGTGACAAAATCAAAATCGTAGCGCTTAGCTAGTCCTTTCAAAATAGCCGAATACCAACTGCCTCGTGGCTGTTCGCCCAACGGAATAATGGCTCCTTCGGAGAGACTTTTCGAGCGGTCTGGAACGACTATGTCAGGATCTATCTCCATCTGAGTTCCCAAACCGTCGCAGCGGGGACAGGCTCCGTAGGGACTATTAAAAGAGAACATCCGCGGTGAAAGTTCCTCGTAGCTAATCCCGCAATCCGGACAGGCAAGATTCTCGCTATAAATATGCTCCTCTTCACTATTGACCCAGATGATAAGTAATCCCGAACCAATTTTTAGTGCCAGTTCAACTGATTCGGTCAACCGGTCTTTCAGATTTGGCTGGATTATCAGTCGGTCAATAATTACCTCGATATTATGTTTTTTGTTCTTATCCAATAGCGGGGGGCGCTCGACTTCGTGGATTTTTCCATCAACCCGAACGCGGACAAAACCTTCGCGTTGGGCCTCTTTGAAAATCTCCCGATATTCCCCTTTGCGACCGCGCACCAGTGGCGCCAGAATCATGATCCGGGTATCAGTCGGGTAGGCTAAAATTGTATCAACAATCTGCTGAGCGGTCTGTTTTTGAATCAGTTTTCCACATTCGTAACAATAGGGGGTACCAATCCGCGCGTATAGGAGACGCAGATAATCATAAATTTCGGTTACGGTGCCAACCGTGCTGCGCGGATTCCGGGAGGAAGCTTTCTGCTCGATTGAAATTGCCGGCGATAATCCCTCGATAAAATCGACGTCCGGTTTTTCCATCAATCCCAAGAATTGGCGAGCGTAGGCCGATAGCGATTCCACATAACGCCTTTGTCCTTCGGCATAGATGGTGTCAAATGCCAGGGATGATTTCCCTGATCCAGATAGCCCCGTAATGACTACCAGCTTATTGCGGGGAATCATGACATCGATGTTTTTTAAGTTATGTTCCCGGGCACCTTTGACAATGAGATAATCACTATTCATAAAACTTCCATAATAGTCTCTAAAGTTATTAACATCCTGGAATTGCTGAAAGACTTTTTCATATTTGATCCATATCTTTTTTATTTGGAAGCTGTTATATTAAA
>CAZJIU010000001.1:74529-103459 GCA_964546145.1 uncultured bacterium | reverse complement strand
GGACGATGTTGTTGCCAATGCGGATTTCCTTCTGTTCGCGGTCGTAACTGTTTTCGTGGATGATGCGACCGAGCTTCACTAAGTCGGATTCCTGTTCGCAGACGAGCTGGTGGTGGAAGAACCAGAGCTGCCGTTTGCAGAAATGGTAATACTCAATATGGGTACCGGAGATTTTTTCTAAGAACTCATCCTGCATTTTAGAAAAATTGGTCAATCTCCAACTCCTTAAATTCATCCATCAGACCAATATCTTTGCTATATCTATTCTGTATGATCGTAACAAAATGGTCAAACGCTTCATCGTTTTTCCGAATGGGAATCCGCATATGTACAATCCGGGATGGATTTTCATTTTTAAACTTCATATACATCCCTTTATGAATCGTTACACAGAAATTTTCCGCTTTTATAAAATTGTAATTTTCAATTAGTCTTTTATATTCAGGAAAAAACTGTGCGGGTAAAACTTCGATGCCGTCGAATTTCTCATAAAATTCCTCCTCTCTCTCCTTGTTCAACGAGAAAGGTTGCAAGGATTTTAACGACTGTTCAAAGGCTGTTTTGATGAATTGGAATTCATTCTCCTGTTCCGGTTCTCTGCATGGATAAACTTTATCTAAAATGTTTTGAATTTCTGTTTCCTTTAAACAATCAATTCCTTTCAAATTTTCTAAAGTTCGCTTGACAACAGGGACAAGGTATATCCGAAAATCATCCTTACCGCCTTCGGTACAGATAAAAACAGGACATGGTGGTTTTGTGGCTTTCCGATTAACGCGACCAAATCGTTGAAGCAGGGCATCCAATGGAGCCGGTTCGGTAAATAAGACATCATAATCAATATCCAGACTGACTTCAATTGCCTGAGTCCCGATGAGAATTTTTGTATTGGAATCAAACGCACCCTCTTCTTTTTTCATTCTATCGGAACGATTGAACCTACCATGCAATAAGGTAATCTGATTTTTAGACAATTTAGTTTTTGCTAAGATGAGCGAATATAGCGATTGAGATTGATAAACTGTGTTACAGACAATAATAATCCTCTGATTTGACTTTAGATATTTTTTAATATTTCCCAATTGATTCTGTATAGAGCCTTCAACGATTGTTATTCGATGGCGATTCAACTGACTTAGTAAACCCGCATCGGCTTTTACGATTTTCTCCACTTTCAATACTTCTGCAATTTCGCGTATCATAAAAGTCGGAAGCGTCGCCGTCATTACCAGAACAGAACATTTCAGAAATTCCGTCATTACCTTCAACATGACAATAATTTGTGCGAATGTGACTGTATCGTAAGCATGGATTTCATCGAAGATAATTTTAGCGCCCGACAATTCGACTAAGCCTATTTCAAATCCTTTGACTCCGTAGAAATATTTCATGATTTGGAATGGAGTAATGATCTCCAATGGCTGTATTATACGCCGATACTGTTCAATCAATGCCTTGATCTGATCGTTTCGTTTTATTGAATATTTATTGGACCCGTCCTCCAAAAACGCCGCTAAATATTGGGATAATTTGCCATGTTGAACGCCGACGATTTCTGTTCTATATTCCACGCCCTTCTTTTCCATTTCCTCTGTCAGGCGTTTATGCATTGCATTGATCGAGGCGGTATAAGGCAACACATAGAATGCTCGTCCGTTTAAGGTTTTTATTTGTTTTCTAAGCCAACCGATGGCTGATTCTGTCTTTCCGGTTCCGGTCGGGGCAATCAGAATGCAATTCCCTTCAGAATTAAAACAGGTCTTTTGATGTAAAAATAAGTCTGAGCCTTTTTGTGTCAGATTCGCACGAAGATTGTCTAAAAACTGGAAATGAGTATTGTTTAGTTGATTGATTTTCCTGACTCCACCAGATGCATAATGATCACAAATTTTCAAAGCACCCCATACTAATAGATTCTGCCAATAATCCCAGGTTTGATTATCAAACTCCGGGCAATTTCGAGCGATTTCTGAAAATGGATGAGCCAGTTCATGGTACACGACTTTGTTCGTTAACTCAATATCGTAGAAACCGTTCTGCTTGGATTTATTTCGAAAATCATTAAAAAAATGCGTTAAGGAATCAGCCGCCATACAATGTCTCAAATTTTCAGTAAAATCTTCCGGATGATACTTCAATTTTCCAGTCCAGACATAATGAAACTCAAAATCAATCGTTTCCGGAGATTTATACTTATCACGAAGAGTTTTATAATCCTTGTGATGGCCGAGAATTGCACGCTTTACTAAAAGGCTACATTCAGGAGACAAATTCGCTTTTCCAACATACGGAACTGAATAGAGTTCATGACGTTGATTCTCCCATAAATTTTCCTGTGACTTTAAAACCTTCTGAAATTCGGAGTGTATTTTACCAAGATCATGAAAATAAACAGATACGAAAAGGATTTTCCAGAAATCCGGACATTGTGTAATTCCCGGTAAAGCAGGTAAAGAGGCTTTTAATTCGCGCCAAATAATAATACAATCATCAATATGCTGATTGAGTGTCGTTCCATCGGACTTGGCCAAAATTTTCTCGTAACCATCTAACTCAGTCAAATATGAACTCTTATGCTTTACTTTATTTTCAATTATCATCCTTATTAATCGATACAGAAGTGATGTTCTTCCGCTTGGTCGCAACTGCTTTTCTCGCGGCGGTTTTTCTTTTCCTTTTAAGTGCAGCTTTTTTACCGGCGTCCTTCATTCTTTTTGACCACCTTACTATTTTCGGCCTGTCTCGCATTATCATAAGTGTATCAACTGATATCAAATCGAGATCAAACATTTTGTGACAATTTGGACATAGAATAACTAGGTTATTAATGTCGTTGTTCAGTCTATCTCCGTCAATATGGGCAACTTCTAAAACGGAAGGTATTCCAAAACCACAGTGGGCGCAGATCGGCTCATACGTTTTAAAAGCAATCTTGCGATAATTGATATTACTGATTAGATCCATAGAATTATCCAGTATCAAATATGACCAAATGAAAAACTATTGATTAAGACTTTACCACTTAATACTCCTGCCAATAAACATCCCATTTCTTAGTTTTATCTTCAAAACCTGATGCAGTGATTGGGCTGGTTTGACGATAATTAGGTTCCAGCAGATAATACGGCTGAGTACCGACATTTCGCCTCGGAATTGTATCCGTAAAATATACGGGCAATGCCTGAATCATAGCCGGTATCTGATATTTATCAAATGGAATTATTGTACCTTTCAGGTTGGCAAGCAATTCCTTTTCCTGGATTTCCAATTCGTCTCTGCTTTCAACCGTTGCCAGGTCTCCCGAACGCCCCAACAGCAATGGAAAGTACGGTTTTTCAAACGCTGAATTAATTTCCTCGCGATCTGTATAAAGAAACAGATTTGTATCAGATAGAAATTCACGTTTGATGACGTTAGATTTGATTTGCGTAAGGGACCGACCCATTTGATAAATAGTTTCCAGATCGACTGTCTTACTTTTTGCCTGAAAGACAAATCCGATTTTTTCCGATGACGGTATAAATGGTTTCCCCATAGCGGAAGATATTATTCCAATGACAGTGGAAACAGGCGGAACCGGTAGCGTCGGTTGAAAACCGCTGATCATATTGGGATAGCGAAAAGAAGCCGTCCAACTCGAAATATGAATTCGGAAAACTTTCATAGCATCATTCCAATGTAATTGTACTGACAAATTTGTCGATTACTTCATTAATCGGACCATACTCAACCAGAGGATTTTCTGCAACAAGGGATTTAAATTTTTCGTCCAGTTCATCCATAAAACCGGCGCGTTTGCCAATGAATACTTTCCCACAGAATTGGTTTTGGTAATCTTGAAGGACTTCCTTCAACGCTTCAACAGAAAAAACGGCTTTGCCGTGATCTTCTTTCGCAAGATGTGAAAAAGGATGGTTACCACTCCCATATTGAGTTAAAACGATTAATTTAGGTGTAACGTCTGCCATATTCGTCGTCTGTTTGGCTCCACCTGACAGTGTTTTTAATGCAAGGATCGTATCCTTAATCCTTTTTTCCCGAACATCTTTTGGCAGACGGATTAATTTCATCGGGTTTCCGGTTTTGTCTTTTGCGATAGGGTCTTCAATTTCAACTGCGCCTTTTTCCTTTGCTTCCTTCTTCAGGGAATCATTGATATTCATGAATCCGCTTCGATTGATCATCGAGAAAGTTCCGACGCTTCCCAGATCAATGGAAAACATTCCTTTCATGACCGCACAGTATTCGTCAATACCATAAGGAACCGCATCGCCATCCTGACGTGTCATAGACGCCCAGTTTTGAATAATAGGATTGTAGGCAACGGCAATAAGCGCTGAATTCTTCAGTGGAGAAACGCGGGTTAAAGTTACATCCTCCTTAATAGGATTTCCCTTCTTGTCTAAGACGACTTCACCCTTTTCGTCTTTCTTTTCTGCCTTTGCGGCGCGCATATATCCAAAAATATCATCGTCAGGATATACCGCAGGATTTGCTTTTGTGAAGGCGATTTTCTTTTCGCGTTCAACAGGAGACATCCCCCACTTGTACGACCTCGCTAATTCATTACGCCACCAATACCGCCAGGCTTGACCAGAGACATAAGGATATTCATGTCCCTCTTTCCGTATCTTTTTGGTCATCACAGCATTTTCCAAATTTGTAGATTTATCGCCACCGGCATTGTTCAATGCCACGACATCAACATCAATTAAGACATACCCTTGAATCGTTTTCATAAATTCCTCCTAAGCTCCCTCGTTTGTTTCTTCTGTTGTTTCAACAATATCCGAATCGGCAATCACTTCCTGCCGATTAATGTTTTCATCATGCAGACGTTCATAAAGATAAATCAACATCAAATCCCGGACTTCTCCCCAGAACTGTCCGTCCGGAAAAAGATAATCGACATAATCTTGCAATCTGATGACTGGCTCAGCTGCACCGCTCTTGTAATTCTCCTTAATTATTCTCAGTAGTACCGACCGTAGCTGATAAGCTTTCCCGGCTCCTTCGAGCATGACCAGATACTTCTTATAGGTGTGCTCTTTCTGTGCTAGATCGAAAACAACGTTTGCGACCTTTTTAATCAGGTCAATTTGCTCCTGTCTCATACCTAAAACCTCCTTTATGTAATATATTGCCATAGTAATCTGAGAATGTTTTTTATTATGAATGTATACGTCTCTATAAAATTTCCTCAATAAACCTAAAATTGAATCGTCATTTAGTAGTCTCTCAAATACGTCGTTCGGATTATTTAGATAATCTCCTTCTGACATCGGTTGATTATCTTTTCCAGAAATCCATTGATCACCTGTGTAATCCCATGAGGATTTTTTTATGTGATAATGCCTTTGGATAAAAATTGACCAATCCGAATGACAATAATGAATTACTTTATTGAGAAATGAAAAAACTGGATTTGGCAATCTGTAAATCTCACAATTGGGAGAAGCGCCGAAATTTGTAAAATGATAAAGTTGCAAGTAATCACTGAGTGTGTCATCATTAACTTCAGTGATAATGCCTGATGCAATTTTAAAAAGGGCATTTTGGGGATTTCCATATTCTGATTTTAAAATACCGACGGAGATTGTTTTCCCAATTTTATCAAGATTTTCCTTAACCGTCTGCTCTATCCAGTATTTTTTTGACTTAGGATGCTCGGTTCGAAGTAATGCTAACATATCCCCTAACTGAATTACAATTAAAGGTAGAAAGAACAGTTTTACTGAACATTCATAACAGATCAGTAGGCCTTCATCATGAGCGTGATGAAAATTAACAAATGGCGCCCCGCCGGTCAGGCATAATTGTTCTCTTCCAATCGTTATTAGATTATCTTGGTTGCCACATATTCTGCAGGCACCTTTGTCATTGATAAATTCTGGATTCTTAAAAAAGTCCTCAACGGCCTTAATTGCTTTTTTTCTTTTTTCAGGTGTGCCTCGACGTGAATTATGAGTAATTAATCCATTCAATTGGATGGAATCAATTTTGTTATCCCATTTATAAACGAAAATTTTTGCTGTCTCGCAAATTAAGTCCCAAATATTTTTTTCTTGCTCTACATTCATTAGATATATGAGAGCTTCGCCTCCAGCATCTACGAAAGGATCGCCGGTAGGTTTAAAATAAATTTTTTTGTCAGTTATCTCCATACTTTCTCCCTTTTCATTTCCTTCCTATTTCTCCCCATTAAGATGAAATTCGCTGATCGTCAGCGGATCGAGATTTTTGTAGCGTTCGGTTTGAATCGAGGTGCGGATTTTCCGCTGGATTCTCTCTTCGAGTTCGATCTGCTGACGGTCTTCTTCTAAGCGGCTTTGCTCGATCAGTACAGCATCATGGATAGCGGAAATATTATGTTCGAGTTCGGGATTATCGGGCAGGAGTTCCCGGAGCGCGGCGAGTTCAATTTCGAATTTGCGGATAGCCAGTTCGTGTTCATCGCATTCAGTCATGAGATCAACGATCCGATCATCTTTTTCACCAATGAGCTTGACGGCGAGGAAATCGCGTTCCTCCTGCTCGTTTTCAGGAGAAAGATAATAGAACTCATTTTCGTCAATGGCGCACTCCAGCCATTCGACTTCCCCGGCGCGCTCGCTGGTTTTGAATTTCTCCAGCAAGTCTTTGGCTTCTTTAGTTGGCAGATGTGCCAGGGTCATGCAGATTTCCTCCAGCTCCTCTTTGGAAGTGTCATCCGAGAAGAGCAGATAGCGGAATTTCTGGTAATCCTTTGCGGAGAAATCTGCGGGATTTTGAATGTCTTTATGTTCGACCATGTATAACTCCGGGATTATTAGACACTGAGTTTTTATTATGCTTTATGATAATTACTTTTTCTTTTTTCATAACCAATCAGCGTTCCTCAGCGTCCGAATATTTATAATTTTCTTTCTCATAATGAATCAGCGTCCCTCTGCGTCTGGTTTTCAGACACTGATTTTTTATGATTCTTTATGATAATATTTCTTATTTTTCTTTTCATAATTAATCAGCGTCTTTCAGTGTCTGGATATTTATAATTTTCTTTCTCATAATGAATCAGCGTCCCTCTGCGTCTGGTTTTCAGACACTGATTTTTTATGATTCTTTATGATAATATTTCTTATTTTTCTTTTCATAATTAATCAGCGTCTTTCAGTGTCTGGATATTTATAATTTTCTTTCTCATAATGAATCAGCGTCCCTCTGCGTCTGGATATTTATAATTTTCTTTCTCACAATGAATCAGTGTCTTTCAGCGTCTATCTTAACCAGCTCCACGCAACCGAAGCCGTCAGAATTTTTCTCGCCGAAGCCGCACTGGTAGCCGATCTTGATCAATTCCGGTTCGGCACTGACCGTAAAGGGTGCCTCGAATGCTTTAATATTGATCCCATTTTTGAACCGGATCAGCTTGCTGATCTTGCCCTGGCGTTTGATCAGGTACTCCGGATCGAACTGAAACTCAAATGTATCATCCCCATTATAAGGCATCTTAAACAGCGTCTGGTATTTACGGGTAAGATTCAAAAATAAATTCTCGCAGAAATGGGATTTCTCGGCCGGATTGAGGTAATCCAAAAAATGGACTTCGAGGCCAGTTCCATCTATCTTTTCCCGTTTAGTTGAAACCGTAATAGGTGAGAGACAAATAAACTTCATCGAATCGGTGAATTGCGGTTCCGGTAAACTTTCGACCTGCTGAACCAGGAATCGGGAGATGCTTTTTCCGAACCGAAAACAGAATTCCTGCTTGGCAAATAGACCATATACCAGATGCTCGAAATTCTTTTCGGCAGCCGTGGAATAAACGAATTCGATTGTCCTGATCCTGTCAAAACCTTCGCCCGTGAAGCAATATGGCATTAGCTTCAACCGGGAGAAGGTGAAGAGTTTAAACCGTTTAGGGGAGTTATTGTCCCAGTGAAATCCTTCCTCATGCAGGAACTCGGCATACTTTCGGGACGATTCCTGGGTGAGTTTATAAATGATACTATGTAGTTGATATTGATAGTTAAGCGGAATAAAGATTGGCTTTTCGGCGGCAGCTCTGATTTTAAGCCTCATATCATTCAAATCCCTTTGTGCTATTTAGCCGTAACCACAATAACAAACCACTAACGGTTTCCAATTATTATGTTCTGCCGCTAATTAATGAAAAAAATGTTTTATATACCAGAAAAAAATTATGGCAATGCAGTTATCACTGATTCATTGATTTCAGGAATTCGCGATTATTTTTCACCCGCTTCATTTTCTCCAGAAGAAATTCCATCGCTTCGACCGGATTCATCTCGGCTAAGAGTTTCCGCAAAATCCAGACCCGCGCCAGCTCTGCTGATGACAGCAGCAATTCCTCTTTGCGAGTGCCCGAACGGTTCACGTCAATCGAAGGAAAGACCCGACGATCGCTCAACCGCCGATCCAGCACCAACTCCATATTTCCGGTTCCTTTGAACTCCTCAAAAATGACGTCATCCATACGGCTGCCGGTATCAATCAATGCCGTGGCAATAATCGTCAGACTGCCACCATCTTCGATATTTCTGGCCGAACCGAAGAAACGTTTCGGGCGATGCAAAGCATTAGCATCAATACCACCCGAGAGAATCTTGCCGCTATGGGGAACAACAGAATTATGCGCCCGTGCTAACCGGGTAATACTGTCCAGTAAGATGACCACATGATAGCCGAGTTCGACCATCCGCTTAGCCTTCTCCAGAACCATATCCGCAACCTGAACATGCCGCTCGGGTGGCTCATCAAACGTGGAACTGACTACCTCTGCTTTCACCGAACGCTCCATATCCGTCACCTCTTCAGGCCGCTCATCTATCAATAATACAATGAGAATAATTTCCGGATGATTGGTTGTAATACTGTTAGCAATCTGCTGCAGCAGGATCGTCTTACCAGTCTTGGGCTGAGCCACGATCAATCCTCTCTGACCCTTACCAATCGGACAAAGCAGATCCATTACCCGCATCGAAATGTTCTTTGAATCAGTTTCCAGCTGCACCCGGCTCTGGGGATAGAGCGGGGTCAGACTATCAAAGGATTTCTTCGATTTAATCTCCTCGGGATCCATCATGTTCACCGCATCAACCCGGAGCAATGCAAAAAACCGCTCATTATCCTTCGGGGGACGAATCTGCCCTGAAACAATATGTCCGGTACGTAATCCAAAGCGTTTGATTTGCGACGGGGAGACGTAAACATCATCAGGGCCCGGCAGGTAACTGAACTCCTCGGAGCGTAAAAACCCAAATCCCTCATCCATCACCTGAAGTACACCCTGAGAGAAAATGCGTCCCCCTTTCCGGGTACTGGTTTCCAGAATCTTATAGATTAAATCCATCTTTTTAAGACCTGTATGTTCGGGGATCTCCAATTTAACTGCCAGGTCGGTCAATTCCTTAATCTTCATAGATTGAAGCAGTGCAACTGTCAGCTCTTTTTCCATAAGTGATTCCTTGTATTACAAAATAAGTTAAATAAGTTATTTCATACTGGGTAAGTCAGAAATTGCGGTCTATTAAATGCGTTATGAAATTAAGACAGATATATTTATTTGTCAAATATTTATTTTAAAAAAATTATAGACAATTGGCGCTATATAATGACTGCCAAGGATAAGCAAATTATCGTCAGAACTTAAACTCTGAACTACCTTCATCAGCATTTTAGTCAGCGAAGGCTCCACAATTACATTCTTGGCGGGAAACTGATGACGGACTTCCCGAGCCACGCTATCAGCTGGTGCCGATTTACCATTTGGAATTTCGGATATATAAAGCCGGTCGGCTACCCTTTTTAAGATTTGCCCCAAAGTCGTTACTCTTTTCTTCTCGCCCAATGTCAGAATAATTTGGAATTTCCGGTCAGGCAATATTTTCTGCAGCGAGTTCACTACATAGCTAATCCCGTGCAGATTGTGCCCGACATCATATAATATCAGCGGCTGGCGGGATAAAATTTCGAGTCTTCCGTGCCAGGTAGTTCGTTCGACACCTTGCCGCACTTGCCCGGGAGTTAACATTATCTTATTTAATAATCTGAGCCCTGCTATTGCCGTTTGAAGATTGATTATTTGATAATCGCCAGTCAGATTCAACCAAACCTGGTTCAATTGCCAATCACCGGATTGGATATTGACAATCTGTCCCTCCAGGAATTGGTTTTCGATGGTCACTCTACACAGTTGGGGAGCATAATGGTAATATGCCGATCTTTGTTCAATATCCTTTCTTAAAATGCCACGAACATAAGGGGATTGAGCAGCTACCAGACAGGGAACGCTGGCTTTGGCTATGCCTGATTTTTCCCGGGCAATTTGCGCTAAATGTTTGCCAAGAAATTCCTGGTGGTCCTTCCCAATCGGGGTGATAATCGTCATTAATGGATGCAGCACATTAGTGGCATCCAGTCGCCCGCCCAGACCAGTTTCTAATACGGCTAAATCAACTTTTTTACGAATGAAATATTCGAATGCCATTGCCGTAGTCACTTCAAAAAAGGTAGGATCTATCTCCTCGATGACTGGACGATACTTATGGATAAACCGGGCGATTTCGGCATCGCTGATTTTCTCATCGTTAACCCGGATTCTTTCATTGAAAGTAATTAAATGGGGCGAGGTATATAAACCGACAGAATAACCGGCGCTCCGCAAAACAGAGGCAAGTATTGCACAGGTCGAGCCCTTGCCGTTGGTTCCTGCCACATGGATTGCACGAAGGCCTTGCTGGGGATTGCCCAACCGGTCTAAAAACGCTTCAACCTGCTTCAGCCCCGGCTTAATACCCTTGCTATTTAGAGCATAAAGATATGCTAAATCCTCTTGAATTGTCAATCTATTTAAATCCGAATTTTAATAGAATTATTCGTCTATATTGACCTGCCTGACGTTAACCAATGGGCGACCCAACAACCGCTGAGCTACCTCCTCAAACTTCTGCGGAAAATCACTTACATAAAACAACTGGCTGGCATGGGGATTATTATCAATTAACAATCCTTGACGTTGCATCACTCGGCGAACCTCCAAAGCTGTCTCAATTGCACTATCCACAATCTGAATATGGCCATCAACCACCTTGCTAATTGTGGTCTTAATTAAGGGATAATGGGTACACCCCAAAATCAGGCAATCAATTTTTTTAAGCAGCAGCGGGGCCAAATATATCCGGGCAATCTCTTCAGTTACTGGAGAATCAAGCCAGCCCTCCTCCACCAGCGGCACAAACAGGGGACAGGCCTGGGCAAAAACCTTTACTTCGCTATCCAGAGATTTTAGAACAGCAGGATATTTACCAGCAGCGATAGTGGCGGTAGTACCAATTACTCCAATCCTTTTCGAATTGCTCAAACGTAGTGCTGCGCGTGCGCCGGGTTCGATTACTCCAACAACCGGCAACCCGGCAGTTTCCTGAATCAACTCCAAAGCGACACTGGAAACAGTATTGCAGGCGATAACGATGAGTTTAATCCCTTGTTCCTCCAGGAAACGAACCACCTGCAGCGAAAATCTACGAATCGTTTCGGCACCTTTATTACCATAAGGCACCCGTGCCGTGTCTCCGAAATAGATAATTGATTCATCCGGCAGCTGCCCCAGCAGCTGTCTAACTACCGTCAGACCGCCCAGACCAGAATCGAATACGCCAATTGGTTGCTCTTTCTGATTAACTGCCTGCTGCAATGGATCGGTCACATTCCTCCTTAAATTTTAAAATGCTCCGATAAATAGCTTCGGCGATCGCATCCCGGTGTCTGCTACTACTTAATTTGCGCGCCTCCTCCCGGTTAGAATTGAAGCCCAACTCACATAATATCTTTGGCATATCAGCCCCGACCAAGACATAAAAACCAGCCTGCTTAACCCCCCGATTTTTCTGCTTTACCCGCTCTGTAAAATTATCGGATAAAATACTCGCAAAAAGTTCACTGTCTTTCATATTGACCGAATGAACCATATTCGCCAGAATATTAGTAATATCATCATAACCTGCATAACGAACCTTATCTTCGACCTCTTCCAGCTGAATTACCGAGTTTTCTGCTTCCGCTACTCTAATCGCATCCTCCGAGCGCCCCGGACGCAGTAAATAAAATTCGACTCCGTCAGCTGAATTGTTATTTTTAAGTCCATTAACATGCAGACTGATAAAGAGTTTTCCATTGGCTTTATTCGCAATTTCTGCCCGCTTCCACAACGGTATAAATTCGTCAGTCTTGCGGGTATACACTACCTTCAGATTATTATGTCGCTCAAGTCGCTTACCAACTCTACGGGCAACATCCAGAACGATGTCTTTCTCGTCCATATAGCCCCAGCGTCCCGGCGTTCCGGGATCTTTGCCGCCATGCCCGGGATCCAGAACAATCGTATCAATAATCCAGGCTGTCTTGGCTTCCTCGATTTTGCGCTTAATATCGCGGTCAAGCGGTAAAAAGAGCGATAAAATAATATCGCCAGTTCGTAAATCGTAATGAGCATCTGCTGATTTGAATTGACGGTTCAGCCGAAATCCCAGTTGGACCGATGAGCCCACTGCAATGGCTTCAACTCTTTGAAAAGAGTTGGTCGGATTGATTGCAGATAGGGCAAGCGAATCTCCAGTAGCCCCATAAATCGTCATGAAAAGCCAATCACTACCTTTAAAAAAGGTCGTTAAATCCGCATCTGTAAAAGTACCCTCGGCACCAATCCGCACCGTCACACCATTAGCTTTTTCCTCATAACGGATCCCTTTGATTTGCGCTAGTCCGGGCTTTCTGACTTTCCATAATACATCCGAGTGATCTACTGCATTTGCGACAACCTTCACCGGTTCATCCTCGGCGGCAATAGAATATTGCACGGACGGAATTGATTTTTGTTTGACTAGTTCCAAAAAAGAATTCAGGGGAACAAATACCTTATCATCAATCAGCAATGCCGGATTAGACATCTGGAAAACCTGGGCATCAAACATGATGAAATTGTTGTTAGCCGTAATTTTGATCTTATTCTGAGGGAAAAACAAAACGATTTTCCCGCTTTCCCGGCGATAGTAGGTTCTGACATCAAAAGCTGCCGAAAAATCTTGAACCGAAAGATATCTGGTATTGCCTATTTCCAAGATCTGAATCAACCGATCGGGATTCCTGACCGACGGTTGTTCAATCTTAAGGTAATCGGCATTGACTACTTTCAGAGCAGCTACGATAAATATTAAAAGGAATATTTTATAATTCTTCATTTCAACCGGCAGGAAGTTACAAACTCCCCATTCATAAATCAACCATCAACTGTATTTCGAGAATCTGAGATTTCACAAAATTTCGGTCTTCCAAATTTTTCCTGAACTGGATTTTTGAAGTCAGTGATAGCTCAAACACGTCTTGAAACACTTTTTGAAAAGTCAGAAACCAGCGGCAGCCGGTTCCACTTAGCGACACCATCCCGAAGCGCAATGGAGTGCCAGGCTCATATAAATAGATTCTCGCCCGACTGTCTGTAGTATAAAAATGGGTCGTTCCACCAGTTAGCTTAATCCCACTATTTGTTCGAAAATCCATATAGACACTAAGCGCCGACCCGTCTGCACGGCTTGATTCCTCACGGATTTCGACCGTTGTTCCCCGCAATGACAATCGGCAACTCTTAGAGCAAGCATAGCGGGAAGAAAAGGATATTTGCCTTCGGCTCGTCGTGCCAATATGAGACTGAAAGATCATCTCCCGTTTTAAACGAACCTCGAAAAAATGTCGGTTCTGCCAATGGCGATTGATAGCTAGCTGAGCTTCGGAACCTCTAGGTGGATCCATACCAGCCTCAAATGACCGATTTTTGCGATAAAAATCAATTGCGGCACTCATCCAATATTGCTTCAATAATTTGGCCTGTCCGCCAACATATAATCCCTTTTCATTTGCTAACGACGATGAATACTCTTTCATCACGCTGCCCATCGGCGTCTGAAAATAATCAGAAAAATAACGCAACTGGAGACCAAATTTAAGGTCACCAAGCTTTAAATAACACCCCTCTACGAAAGCATATTCCTTAGAACTCAATACCGCCAATTCGCCGGCGAGCGACCAATCCGACCAGAAAAATTTCTGATACAGGGAGTAGCCGCCAACTACCGCAGAACCGGCATAAAGCTGCACCGGATAGTTATAGCAAGCCTGAAAAGCCATTAATCCCAATTCCAGATTCGACGCAGCATAATACCCCCCAACTCCACCGGTTAATTCACATAAACAGTCCTTGCCTATTATTTCTGAGTCGGTTACATGAATCCCGGAACTGCGCAAGGTGGCCGCGAGGGTATCATTGAGCGAAGCATCTAATAACCGACGCGACCCAAAGGAGCACAGCTTAAACCGCCCAAGCTGATATTTAAGATTCAAGCCGTAAAGAAAGCGATTCTCATCCGTGCTAAGATATTCGCTAAAGCGCGGCTCACGAGTGAGGATATTGCTTGCAATGCTGGTACCTTTTCCCATGGATACCTGGGAAGAAAAAATTAATCCCTTACCCCAACTAAAACGATAGGCCCCTCCGCCAATATCCAGATTCTCTAATATCCGGGGAGCTCTGAAAGTTAAATTGTAGTAATCCCAAACAGACTTCTCTCCGGCATCCCTTTCTGCCACAATCCCGATCATTCCCATGCGCTGACCCTTCACTCTACACCGTTGGAGATTCTTGTTCAGGTCAATTCGCGGACTTGCCGACAGTGAAACAAAGTTTTGTAACGACATCTCTGCCAGCGAAAAATTGGAGGGCATAATAAAAAACTGCCGAATGACCTCGGCCTCCTCCGTACTGAAACCATACAATCGCTCCAAATCTTGCCAGTCTCTAAGCTTTACCTTTCGTTTTTTTAGATCTAACAACTTATCTTTGAGACGCTCATTCAATGGCAGAAAATCAATATCTATCACCCCACAAGATTCCCAATCCAGCGGATTTGCAAGCCATTCCTCAAGAATCTGCTCGATCTCTTCCGATGAGAGATCTGCTAAATCCAGCAGCTGATCCAATTCTAATTCTTCGATGTAATCACCACCCTGCAAACAAACAGCCCATAACAATATAGTTGTGACGGCGACTATAATCTTTTTTAAAAACACAAGCCACATCCTACATATATTGTCCCCGGTAAGACCATGTGGTGAAGATAAGCCACATCACATCGTAATCCTTTCCAGTAAAAGGAAAATCCACCAGCCAACCGATCCGGATTCAACTGAACTCCCAGCCGAATGTCCAGAAAGGGGAGAGCCTTAATGCAGATACCAGTCCGCGGCGTAAATGGAAATCCGGTATCTTTGAATACCTCGACGTCCCATTCCAGCTGCCGATAAGGCTTTAGCTGCATACCAAGACTAAAACACTCCGGCAGGTGCTCGAGCTTCGAGTAAATTCTCGGTCTGTTGATGTTTTGAAATAATACCGCCAACTGGAGCGTGCGGCTCAAATAGTATTTTGTGCCCAACGACAATCCAATTGTCCCCGACATACCATAGCCAGCAATATCAATATGAAAATAGTTAGCCGCAATGCCAATCGCCAAATAGTCGCGATATTGAATTGCCCAAGATAACTCAAGCGTATTTTCACTATAAATGGGATTTCCGAAAGACCGCAACACCAATCCCAGCGCCCGATGACGAACCGTAGTCCAGCTGCAATATGCTTCATAACAATCAAGACCCTTGATCCCATATAAACGACTATAATCAAAACGGATTAATTTGCCAACCTGCTCCGTATTAGCAGCCGGGTTCGGCGAGGATGGTAAAAGCGATACTATACCACCTAGGGCAATTAACTGCGGATTTACAGATTGAATTTCAAAGGCAGCAAAACCACTTTCTAAGCCAAGACATAATATTAATATATGTTTTCGGAGTTTCATCTGAGTAAGGACTACCTTGCCTGCCTCAACCGAGGCAGTAACACTCCAACCGCTATTTATTTTCTGACAGTATGCCTGATATTAACAGGCAATGCTGCCAATATTACTCGCTAAAAATAAATCCGTAATCCAAGTTCAGGATTTTTATCACTTTTTCTTCTTACCCTCTTCCCTGATCTCATTCTTGCGTTCCCCACGAGGGACGAAGGTATTCAGCTTCTCCCTGACAATCAAGGGGTGATCCCGATTGTGGAGACAGAGGATGCCCTCGATCATGAATTCTTTCATCATGATTTCCTCATCCGAGCGCCGTTTCAACTTACCGCCAATCGGAATAAAAAGCAGGTTTGCCAGAATCAGTCCGTAAAAAGTGGTTAGCAAAGCCAAACCCATACCACTCAACAGCTCCTTAAATTGGGTGCCGACATCAAACTCGAATGCGGTGGCAATGTTTGCTACTTCAGCGGAAGTTACCCCCCCGGTAAAATTTTTCATCATTACGATCAGCCCGACAATCGTTCCCACCATGCCAAAAGCCGGGGCATAGGTTCCCATGTAAAATAAGATTTCCTGACCAATTGTATGCCGCTTCTGCATATTGGACAATTCCAAATTTAGATAATTCCGCAGGCGCTCCTGGTCCTTCTCGTTGATGGCTAGCTCGATCCCATTGCGCATAAAGTTATCTTCAATCTGGTTCAGCTCACTTTCGAGTGAGATCAGACTCTGGCGTCGGGCTTTGCCCGCTAAATTGGTAAATTGATCGATTATCTTTTGATAACCACCTTTTGTTCTCTTAAAAGCATTCTTTACCACGCCAAAGACACCCCAGATATTTTTCATCGGATAATTAATAAAGGTCGCGGCAATGGTTCCCCCCAGCACTAGCGTCAACGCTGGAAAATTCCAGAAGTATTGAGCAGCGCCACCTTTGGCAGTTATGGAATAGGCCAGTAATGCAATCCCTGTCACAAGTCCTATCAAAGTAGCAGCATCCATGTCATTCCTTTAGAGTTTTCAAAAGAATCCTATTGAAAACTAATTTAAATTATAACTGAAACAATATCATCATTTTTTTGAAGAGCGTTCGATGACCCTGAAAACCTTTTCACCCTTTTTGGCCATACGATATTTCTCCCGAGCCAGTTTTTCAATATAACTAAGATCAGTTTCTAACCGCTGCCTTTCCACCAAAAGTGAATCCTGTTCAGCCATTAACTGCCTTATATGAGCTTGAATATGCTGCTTTTGGCGGTTCACCTGGTAAATCTGATACAACCCATAGTCGCCAATAACAAAGAAGATAAGGAAAACAGCAATTAAGGATAAGCCCCCCAGAATCCAGTACAACTGTTTGATATTGGGTACTTCCGCTCTTGTTTTGGATCGGGTTGGAGAAGATCTGGACATCTCTATCTCAAAACATCAACTTTTTAATCACTGAACACGCCTCTCTGATCAAATAAAATCACAATATCGCGGCAGAAATAAACTTCCAAGAACATTTCAACTCCAATTACCGCATAACTCCGGCATTCAACAATATTGCGACTATTTATATTATTTGCCTTAATCAATGAATGGTCTTCTTAATTACGAAGGTTACTTTCTTTGTTCTATTATCCTTTGCGAATTTACAGTATGTCAAATAGATTGTCAATTACAACCTGAATTCGGGCTAAATTCCCCATTCAATAATTTCAATTATTCCCAAATTTCATCTATAATAATCCCAATTACATTTTATGCCTACTATTATTTTTATAGGCTAATTACTAAATTAATGCACTTCATATTCAAATTAGGAGAGTAATGAAAATGATTCAAAGATTGGCTGTATTAACCAGTGGTGGGGATGCTCCCGGAATGAATGCCGCCGTCCGGGCGGTTGTTCGAACTGCAATTGATGAGGGTATCTCTGTTTTTGGAATTCACAGTGGCTTCGAGGGATTAATCGTGGGGGAAGTCACGTCCCTTAATCGCCGCTCAGTTAGTAATATCATTCAAAAAGGCGGGACTTTCTTAAAAACCTCCCGGTGTGAAGCTTTCATGCATAAAGCCGGTCGGAAACAGGCTCATGAAGTACTAAAAGAATGGGAGATAAACGATCTGATTGTTATTGGCGGCGATGGTAGTTTCCGCGGAGCCCACGCCCTTCATTTGGAACACGGTGTTAATGTTATCGGAATCCCTGGCACAATAGATAACGACATCTTCGGGACCGATATTACCATTGGTTATGATACAGCCGTTCATACCGCTTTAGATTCGATAGATAAAATCCGGGATACAGCGGCTTCACATGACCGGATATTTCTGGTAGAAGTAATGGGCCGACACGCCGGCTTCATCGCCCTGGCAGTTGGAATCTGCGGCGGCGCCGAGGAAATATTAGTACCCGAAAAAGAAACCACTATGGATGACATTGGTGAGCTTATCAAAGATTGGTCCAAAAGTGGCAAAACCAGTAGTTTGATCGTGATTGGCGAGAAACACAAGTTAGGTTCTGCCACCGAAATCGCCCAGAAAATTAAGGAATTATTTAACGTTGAATGCCATGTCTGCGTTCTTGGGCATACCCAGCGCGGCGGCAGCCCAACAGCCACCGACCGCCTCTTAGCCAGCCGTTTGGGCTATTACGCCGTTCTAGCTCTACAGGAAGGAAAAACCGACATAATGGTTGGCTGGTGCAATAACACGGTAGTCTATACCCCCTTAGCTGCAACCTGGGAGAATAAAAAACAGCTGGATCCGGAATTGCTGAAAATCTACAGGATATTATCAACTTGAGCCGAAATTGACATTACTACCGTCGAATAAAACCTTTAGCTAAGATTGTCTGGGTTAAAAAGCGCCTACAATGAAAAAATTTCAGCCTCCCAACCTGCAAACTGAATAGAATTTTTAACTTTATCGAGGGAAATTCCTTGACATTTTAAAGATTGTCGTGTAACATAAGACCAACAGTGGAAGTAACAACCAACTAAGGAGGATTTTATTATGGCAGAGAAGGTTTTAAAATGTGGCGTGAAGAAGGAAAAAGGATACCTGTATTATCTTGACAAAAAAGGAAATGTAGCACGTTCAAAAATGGCCCGAGGAGGGGAGAAGGGGGGCGGCGCAACCGTCATTAGCCAAACTAACGTAAAAAGAGATGCGGGATATCTCTACTTCATTGACAAAGATGGCGATGTCGCTCGTGCTAAGATGGCTAGAGGAAGAAAATAAGTCTTTCTTTAGAAAACTGAATTATCAAATACTGAAAGACTCCGCAATTAAGCGGGGTTTTTCTTTTATTGACAGGGAATTTTCAGAAAATTTCTTATATTAATAACAATGGAAAACCGACTTTGCCGTAAAGACATTACCCTTATTCTGATCTGTCTGGCAATTCTGCTTATTTCCGGCTATGTAGAAATTACCAACTATCCCCGGGCTTTCCCCGAACATTCAATTGACTTCCAGATCAACCGTCAAGAGTCAAAAGATATTGCCCTTGGGCTTCTGCAATCTCTGTCAATTGCGTCCGAGTCCTTCAAGCATGCCGTGGCTTTCGAATACGACAATACCGCAAAAACCTTTATCGAAAAAGAGATTGGGATCGAGGAATCCCACGACCTGTTGACTAACGATTTTCGTATTTGGCGCTGGACCAATCGCTGGTTCAAACCACTCTCCCGGGAGGAGCTTATCGTTGGAGTTACTCCCAAAGGCGAGATAGTGTACTTCGATCATCATCTTCCGGAAGAGGCTGCCGCCCCACTGCTTTCAATCGAGGATGCCCGCCATCTCAGCCAAAAGTTCCTGCAGGACAATCTGAATATCAATCTGAGCGATTGGGAATTTATCGAAGATAAAACCGAAGTAAAGCCCAATCGAGTTGATTATCTCTTTACCTACAAAATGAAAAACGTTGAAATTTATAACGCAACCTATCGTTTTGATGTGGTAGTTCAGGGAAATCAGATCGGCAGCTACCGAGAATATCTCCATGTTCCCGAAGAGTGGTTGCGCGGTTATCAACGCCTACGCTCACTGAATTCCACTACCGCCACCAGCGCCCAGGTCCTGTTTGTCCTGCTCATTGCCACCATGGTTGTTAGTTTTATCATCTATCTTTCCAGGAAACAGCTTCGCTTACGAACAGCTATCTACTTTGGAATCATTACCTTCTGCTTGAGCTTCCTATCCGACCTGAATCAGTTGCCCTACTATCTATTTGACTTCGACACCAACCAGAGCTTCGGTGCTTTCTATGGATTCTTCTTCATCACAACTTTCCTAAAGTCGCTGCTATTGGCCTTATTAATTATTATAATAACCGGTGCCGGCGAATATCTTTATCGTACTCGCTACCCACGGAAAATTCCTTTAGGAAATCTATTCACTGCAAGAGGCTTGCGTAGTAAACCTTTCTTTTTTAGTGTTATTACCGGCGTCTCTTTAGCAATTGCTTTTATGGCTTTTCAGACTGTTTTTTATCTAACGGCTAGACGCTATGGTGCCTGGGCACCTGCCGATGTTTCCTATTCGGATATTCTCAATACCAGAATTCCCTGGGTAATGATTCTGATCGGCGGTTTTCTGCCTGCGGTTCTCGAAGAATTCTCATTCCGCTTTTTTGCTATCCCTTTCTTTGAGAAAATCCTGAAATCCCGGGTATTGGCAATTCTCCTGCCAGCCGTAATCTGGGGCTTTGCTCATGCGAATTACCCCAATCAACCCTTCTGGATCCGGGGTTTTGAGGTCTCCATATTTGGGATTTTGGTAGGATTCATATTTCTGCGATTCGGGATTGTGGCAGTTTTGATCTGGCATTATACAATTGATGCAATCTATTCCTCAATAGTTCTTTTTCAAACTGGGGAACCTTACCTGATTATCAGTTCCGCTTTGGCTGTTGGCATCATGCTGATTCCCTTGGGATATAATGTCCTGATGTATCTTAAAAACCGGAGTTTCAGTGACGAGCAAGCCCTACTCTCGCCAATTCCGACTCCACCAAAAATTCCCAAAGAGACAACTGCTCATCCGAAACCATCTCTACCCCAAATTATACCCTATACACCGTTTCCCTTTAGTCGGATTAAAACCGGGGCGGTCCTCTTGCTAATTTTTATCTTAATTCTGTTCCTGCCCTATCAGCAAATCGGTGAATTTTATAACTATCCGGTTACCCGCCATGAAATTACCCGCGTTGCCCAGGATTTCCTAAAAGCCAGGGGGCTCGATCCTCATACCTATAAAATTACCTCATCGCTAGAGAATAATTATCCGGACCTCGCCGGAATGTACATTCTGGAAAATAGCTCCATATCAACCCTGAATCTGCTGCTCGCTCAACACCTGAACAATGCAGCTGTCTGGAAAGTGCGTTTCTACCGACCACTGGAAAAGGAAGAATACCTTGTCTATCTCCATCCCCGCGAAAAAAAGATCGTCGGTTTTGACCATCTGATACCGGAGGATGCCGCCGCATTATCTCTCAGCAAAGAGAGCGCACGCCAGAAGGCTGAAAAATTTCTAAGTGATCGGGATTATCAAATATCCAACTTCAAATTAATTGAAGACTACTCTAAACAGCTGAAAAACCGCAAAGAGTATACATTTATTTGGGAATCGAATGTCAGTCATCCCGCCAGCATCGAAAACGGAAAACTGCGTTTAAAGGTAATGGTCAGCGGCGATGAAATTTCTTCCTTCTCAATTTACTATAAAGTCCCTGAGGACTGGGAGCATCAGAAAACACAGCAAACACTGTTGGATTCTATCCGTTTGGGACTACAAATATTGACTCTTGCACTAATTGCGATTATTTCTCTGCTGGTTATACCAAAGAGAGTTAAAGTAGATACCGTGCCTTGGAAGACTACCCTGATCATTAGTGCTATCCTGGGCGCATTTTGGCTGGTCACAGAACTTGCGAATTATCCCCATGCTTTAATGCATTATAATTCCAGCTGGAGTCCGTCCATTTGGACCATCTTCTGGACTATTTTGACTTTTCTCCGATGTCTTGCCATCTTCGGTCTGCTTTTTATCTTGCTGACTATTGTAACCATATTATTTCCAGTCAGCTACACTTCACTCCGCAGGGAGTTCCGTGTCCATTACTCCTGGGATGCAGTCTTCAATGCTCTCCTGATCACTATCGGACTACTGGCTATGAATCATTTCACGAACTGGTTAAAATTAACTATCGTTCCCTACACAATTACTCCCACTCTTCAGCTTCCCAATTCAATTAACTATACCCTGCCTTTCGCTTATACTATTCTCAGCATTGTCACTAGAGGAATCATGTACACGGCCATTCTGGGAATAATTATTTTCTGGATTAGAGAGACAATTCCGCATAAAATTGTGCGGATTCTAATAATCACCATTCTATGCGCCATTTTCCTGCCAGGCAGATTATATAATTTCGCCGACTTTGCCACTCTATACGCCAGTCAAGCGGTGATCATTATCTGGTTAGGAATTGCCGTTGTCTACTTCCTGCGCAATAACCTGCCGGCTTACCTGTACTCTTTCCTAACCTACGCCGCCGTTTCAACCGGTATAAACCTAATTAAATCCGGTACTCCCAGAGGTACTATTGGTGCTCTGCTTATTTTCATAATTGTTACTTTTTTCATCATCTGGCTACTAACCGAAAAGAGAAATATAAACATTACTGAGTACAGCAATAATCGAGAAAGACTATGAAATCTCCCAACAAAACAAAAATTACGGATAGTAAAGCTAATCTCCTTTGTCAAATTGAAAATGAGACACTGCAAACCGAAATTTTTAACAGCTCACCGGCATTGCGAAAATATATCTCGTTTCTTTGTGAACAGGTACGTGATCTGTTAAAAATCGGTGCCGCGCTATCTGCCGAACGCAATCTACCCAAACTGCTCCAGATGATTCTGGAAGAAGCGCGGCATTTTACCAATGCCGATGGCGGAACCCTTTATATGACGAATGACGATGGTCTCTCTCTGCGCTTTGAGATCGTCCAGACTGATTCGCTAAATATCCGGATGGGCGGTACCTCTGGTAATCCAATTGACTGGTATCCAGTCCGACTCTACCTTCCGGATGGCAAACCCAATCATGCGATGGTCTCAGCTCACGTTGGCTTAACCGGTGAGGTGGTCAATATTCCCGATGTCTATGACGTCAAGGGCTTTGACTTTACTGGCACCCGAGCCTTCGATAGTAAAACGGGCTACCGCTCTAAATCTATGCTCGTCGTTCCGATGCGCAACCATGAGAATGAAATCATCGGTGTATTGCAGCTATTGAACGCTCTCGACTCGGTTACCAAGGATTCAATTCCCTTTACTGCTGCTGACCAAGCACTAATTATCTCACTTGCCTCTCAGGCGGCCGTAGCAGTCACCAATACCCGCCTGATCCATGATTTGGAACAGTTATTGGAATCCTTTATCCAGGTGATTGCCTCCGCTATTGATGAAAAATCTCCCTATACTGGTGGTCATATTGAACGGGTTGCCAATCTAACCATGATGATCGCCAACAAGATCAACCAAATTAACGCCAACGATCTCTACGGCAAACTGCAACTGAATAATGACGAACTGAAAGAACTACGGATAGCCGCCTGGATGCACGACATTGGTAAAATTACAACTCCGGAATATATCGTGGATAAATCTACCAAACTGGAAACCATCTATGATCGGATTCAGACAGTCGACGCGCGCTTCGAAATATTGAAACGGGATGTACTGATCGAACTACTGGAACACAAATTACGGATTGCCGAAGGTAAATCGTCAGAAAACCTGGTAAACGTCGAACAAAACTATCGTACCCGAATCAAAGCCATTGAGGATAATTTTGCCTTTCTCAAGACCGCCAACATCGGTGGCGAATTCATGGCCCCGGAAAAACAGGAGCGGGTAAGAGTTATCGGATCGCAACAGCTGATCGTTAACAACGAACCCCAAAATCTGCTGAGCGAAAATGAGATCAATAATCTCTGTATCCCCAAGGGTACTCTGACCGACCAGGAGCGTGAGATTATCAATAATCATGTCGCAGTAACAATTAAAATGCTCGAAAAATTGCCCTATCCAAAAAAATTACGCTATGTGCCGGAATATGCCGGCGGACACCATGAAAAATTGGACGGATCCGGTTACCCCAACCATTTAACCGAGGAGCAACTATCACCTCAGGCACGGATGATGGCATTAGCCGATATCTTCGAAGCCCTGACCGCCAGGGATCGCCCTTATAAAAAAGGTAAAACGCTCAGCGAAGCGATGAAGATCATGAGTTTTATGGCCAAAGACAAACACATCGATCCGGAATTGTTTAAAATCTTTGTCAAAGAAAAAATCTATTTAAAATACGCCCAGGAGTTCATGGATCCCAGCCAGATTGACGAGGTGGATCCGGCTTTAGGACAATAAAAGTAACCTGCTTAATCCTTCAAACCTCAACCTGACGCCCATATGGAAAAACCACTCCATAAGCATCAAGAAGTCATCTTAAATATCGAAGACCTTGCTTTCGGTGGTGCCGGAATTGCCCGTCGTAATAACTACATCATCTTTATCAAAAAAGGCCTTCCGGGACAAAAGGTCAAAGCCCGAATTGCAAAAGTCAAAGCCAATTATGCCGAAGCTCAGATCCTGGAGATTCTGGAACAAAGCCCTTTTTACCAGGAAGCACCTTGCCCTTATTTCGAATATTGCGGCGGCTGTACATTGCAGAATCTGGCGTATGATACCCAGATACAGTTAATTCATACTCAGGTGCAGCAGCTCTATGAACATCTTGGCGGTTTCAACACCATCACGGTGCTACCCGTAATCCGTGCCGAACCCATTTTCCGTTATCGCAATAAAATGGAATTCGCCTTCTCCAATAGACGCTGGTTATCAAAAAACGATGATCTCCACCGACCGGCTGACTTCGCTCTAGGACTGCGAACTCCGGACAATTACTATAAAGCCATAGATATTGATGACTGCCTGATTGCGCCACCGGAAACAGCTGCTATTATTCCTCTTGTTCGCAACTATGCCCAGGACCATTGCCTGACACCCTACAATTCCAAAAACCATACCGGTTACCTGCGGCATTTAGTTATCCGCAAAGGTATAATGACCGACCAAATAATGATTAATATCGTAACAGCTGACAATACTCCCGAACTCCTCCGACCGCTTGCCGATCTTCTGACCAAGCAAATACCAGATATCAGCTCAATCGTCAATACCGTTTCCTACAATGTCAGTGGCACAACACATGGCGAGATTACCCATTTGCTCGCCGGGCAAGCTTTTATCATCGAAAAAATCGGCGATTTGAGGCTGAAAATTTCCCCCGAATCCTTTTTCCAAACCAACACCCAAATGACAAACAGACTTTATGAAGTCATCCGACAATTAGCTCACCCTGAGCCTCAGCAAGTGATCTGGGATTTATATTGTGGCGCCGGGAGTATTGCCCTATATCTGGCAAGATACTGCCACTCGGTAATCGGCATAGAAGTCGTTGAAGCATCAGTCGCCAACGCTCAAGAAAATGCCAGAATGAACAATATCTCAAATGCAACTTTTATAACCTTTGACTTGGTAAAACAAATCCGAACCGATTCGGATATATTGATCCATCTTCCTTCACCTAACATCCTGATCGTTGACCCACCACGTGGTGGTTTGAATTCACATCTGATCAAGAAATTGCTCGAGTTCCGACCGCTGAGAATCATCTATGTTTCCTGCAATCCTGCCAGCCAAGTGCGCGACCTTAAGGAATTAACAACCGAAAACATCTATCAGATCATTGCTGTTCAGCCTTTGGACCTATTTCCCCATACCCCGCATATCGAGGTAGTTACAGCATTGGAAAGAGTATAGGAAACTTTGCCAAGCGTATTGATTTAGCTTAGATAAATCGAATAAAACTCACTTTCCTATTGATAAATCCGCTAAAAACAATACATTTACCATTTCAAAAAGTTATGGAGATCAAAATGAATCCTACAAAAATTGCTATTATTGGCGCTGGAAATATCGGAACTCTGATTGCCAGAGGATTGATCGAATCCAGTCAGTTTCAAGCCAGCAATATTACCCTGACCCGTCGGCGAATCCAATTGCTGGAGGAAATGAGAGCTCAAGGTTTCGCAATCAGCAGCGATAATTGCGCTGCTGTACGTAGCGCCGAGGTAATTCTCATATCCGTTGAGCCCCAGCAATTAAACAAAGTATTACAAGAAATTTCACCCGTTTTAGAAATGGGTAAACACCTGCTCATTTCCGTCGTTACAGGCGTCAAAATTGAACAGATCCGAAAAATTATTGATAAGGACATCCCTATCGTCCGCGCCATGCCCAACACCGCCATTGCCGTGCGGGAATCCATGACCACTATGGCAACCAACAGTATTGACAAGTCGGTTATTCGACTGGCCCAATCCATCTTTGATACCGTTGGCAAGACCTTGATCATCAGCGAAGAAGAAATGAATGCCGCTACCGCACTCGGCGCCTGCGGGATTGCCTTCTTTCTCAGAGCCATCCGGGCAGCCTCCCAGGGCGGCATCGAAATTGGTTTTCATTCCAACGAAGCGCTGGCAATTGCCGCCCAGACCGCCAAAGGGGCTGCCTCGCTTCTGCTAACTCGTCGGAACCACCCCGAACAGGAGATAGACCGGGTCACAACCCCCCAGGGTTGCACTATTGCCGGATTAAACCAGATGGAACATGAAGGCTTCAGTTCAGCCCTGATCAAAGGCATCGTCGTCTCTGCTAATAAAGCCGCCAAACTCTATTCCGGCAACAAAGAATAAATACCCTCTTCCGCTCGACCAATCAACAAATTTTCCTGTACTGATTCACCTAAATTCCCGTGATAAAATACTTTCTCAGGGATCCACTACCGCTCCAACATTAATAATATTTGTAAAGCATACTTGACAAGCTATTTTTAATCACTTAAATTATGTCAAGTAAACTTGATAAGAGGCACAATGAAAATAGAAAATCACATCAAAGCGTTGCGGATTGAAAAGGGTTGGACCCAGGAGGAATTAGCCCGGCAGGCAGGAGTATCAAGACAAAGCATCAATTCCATTGAAAGAAATAAGTACATCCCGAGTTTGCCATTAGCCATAAAGATTGCCCGGATTTTCGAGAGCAACGTTGAAACATTATTTCAGTTAAAAGATTAACGGAGGTCAAAATGTTTGATGAGCGGTATCTGATTCATCGTTTGAAATCAACCAGTGTGGCGGGTATGGTCGGCGGAGTACTAATGGGTATCTGGATCCTCTACCAGTATTTCAAGGAGGCGGTTTTCCGCTGGGATTTGATGAGCATTCTATTGATTATGGGAGTCGTAAAACTAAGCTTATTGCTTTACTACCGCAAAACGAATTAACTAAAAATTAATGTCCAAGTACTCCAAAATTAATGCTCTTATTTTAATCCAATATCTCCTTATAATTAGCTTGCCTCAGATAAAATCGCAAGGTAGATTTTCGCCTTAATGCTGAGATTAACATGGAACGCATCTCCCAATGGATAATAAAAGCCCGGATTCCAATCCTGATTGGCATTCTCATCCTGACCATTTTGGCTTTACCCTTCATTCCTACTTTGGAGATGAAAGAGGATGAAACAACCTGGTTCCCGGCAAATGACTCAATTCTCACGATTTACCGAAATTTTAAAGACAGCTTTGAGGCCAGCGAATTTGTAATCATAGCATATTCCTGGAAGAATCCTTTCTCCCCGGAAGAAGTTCAATACCTGACTGATTTGAGCGATACTCTCTCTCAAATACCCAATATTCGTGAAGTTATCAGTCTGGCAAACGTCGAGGATATCATTGGCACGTCTGAGGGGTTGGAAGTTAAAAACCTCCTTCCCACAGAGAATAGTAAACCTCTTGATATAGCCGCGATTAAGTCGCGGATTAAGCAGAACCCATTTGTCTATGGCAATCTAATTGCCCGGGATTTTAATACGGTTGCCATCATGCTCATTCAGGAAAGAAACACCGATGCATCCGGGTATTCAAGCGAATACAACCGTGCAATAAACGATTCGATTAACAATATTATCAAAAAGGAAACCGTACGAACTGGCTATCATTTTCATATTGGCGGCCAGATGATTACTGATACCGAGATAAGTTTTTTGATGCAGCGCGACATTCAAATTTTCTTCCCGCTCTCAATGCTCATCTCAGCAATATTTCTCATCCTCATTTTCAGAAATGCAGTCTCAATAATATTCCCTTTACTAACGGTTTTCATTTCTCTCATCTGGGTCATTGGACTCAAGGGTTTTTTGAATTCTCCAATAACCCCTGTTTCTACCACCCTTTTCGCTTTGATAACAATCATTGGCTTAGCCAATTCCATCCACTTGATTAGTCAGTTCCGCATCGAATATGCTAATCTTCGTGATAAACATCAGGCGGTCATTGCCGCACTGAAGAAGGCCGGCTCACCTTGTTTCTTCACCTCATTGACAACAGCTGTCGGATTTGGTTCTTTGATAACCAGCCCAATCCCAGCAATTTACGACCTGGGAGTCTTTGCGGCTTTCGGGATAATGATTTCCTTCCTTTTATCTATTTTACTTATTCCCATCAGCTTGTTATGGCTGCGACCTGGTTCCTTAGTGTCTTTCCAGAGAGAACCTGCGGCGGTCAAGCATTTACTCACTAAGATTGCAAAAATTAATGAGCATTACCGCTGGTCGGTCATTTTGGTCTTTTCCGCCCTTACTATCATCATGGCTGCCGGGATACCGCGGATCCAGATCGAAGGTTCCATGGTCGAATATCTCAAACCTAAAACCCGGCTGTACCAGGACACCAGATTTCTGGACAACCGGCTCTCCGGCGTTTCAAACACCGAGATTATCATCAGCGGCATGGAAGATACTTTTAAAAATCCTGGGGTTTTATCTGAAATAGAAGCTTTACAAATCCAATTAGCCGCAGTGCCTCAGGTCTCGATTAGTTATTCAATGGTAGATTAT
>CAZJIU010000001.1:23131-74429 GCA_964546145.1 uncultured bacterium | reverse complement strand
TTTTCCCGGTAGTATTCCTTTTAGGATTAATGGGCTGGGCTGGTTTCCGGTTAAATATGGCAACTGCAATTATTGCCTCAGTAGCAATCGGTATAGTAGTGGACGACACCATCCATTATTTCACTCATTTTAGACATGAATACCGTCTGAGCAGAGATATCCATATCGCCATGCGCACTGCTCTGATAAAAGTCGGCCGGGCACTGGTTTTTACTTCCCTGGTTTTAGCTACCGGATTCCTGATTTTTATCTTCTCCCAAACCAGAATTCTCCTCGATTTTGGGATATTGTCCAGTATCGCGGTTTTCACTGCCCTCTTAGGGGATTTATTCATCGGCCCGGTTCTGCTATCAACATTCGATGTAATGCGGAAAAAATTCAAAAAAGATAATCAAACAGATAACTAAAATCGCACTATTTCTTTCTCTCCACACCGAACTAATGCTGAATAACTCATCGGGGGAAATTCATACTTATCAATTTTCTTCTAAAGTCCCTGCAAAATTTCCCAAACTAATTCCGCAATCGCACCGCTGGCAGTCAAGGCAGGCGAATCAATCCCCACCAAGTTGATAAAACCGGGCAAGCCCTTGTCTGCTTCAGAACGAATTACAAAATCTTGCGCCGATTCGCCTTCTGCCTGAAGCTTCGCCCTGATACCGGCAATCCCGGGAGACAGATCACTCTGCTCCAAGAAAGGTAAATAGCTGTGACAATTCTCAAAAAATTCTTTAGCGTGGGCTGGATCAACGTCGTAATCAATCGCATTAACATAAATCGCATTAGGTCCCAGGGCAAAGGTACCATCCATTCGTAGCCGTACGTGAATTCCCAGACTTACCGGTGTGGGGGTGGGATAGATCAGATGAGTCATTTTCACCCGGTGACGATTATCGATATTAAAATATTCACCTTTGACCCAATGGATCCGATAGTGATACTGATCAATGTCAATTCCCAGCATTGCCGCGATTTTATCGGCATTCAGCCCAGCAGCATTGATCAAAACTTCAGTTACAATCTTCACCTGATTTCCATCGGATCGCTTTACAGTAACCCGATATTTTTCAATCAATTTCTCAAGATCTATTCCCTCATGCTCATATAGGATTTTTACTCCATTGTGGAGCGCTATGCTTTCGAAATAGCCCATTAAAGCAGTAGCATCCAAGATGCCGGAAGAAGGACTCATTAGTGCCCACTTAGCCTGGACATGTGGCTCGAGTTTTTTAATTTCCTTTCCCTCAAGCATAACCAGGTCAGGCACCCGATTGATTTGTCCCTGTCGGTAAATCTCTTCAATATTGCTTAGTTCTTCATCACTATTAGCAATGATTAATTTGCCAGTCCGGCGATGGGGAATACCATTTTGTTGGCAAATTTGGTACAGTTGCCGATTGCCCTCCACACATAGTCCGGCTTTAAGACTATTGGTCGGATAATACATTCCGCCATGAATAACTTCACTGTTACGGGTAGAACTATCCTGGCCAAAAGTGGCATGTCTTTCCAGGAGGATGACCTTTTTATTTGAGTACGATAATCGTTGAGCGATTGCCAGACCAACTACACCGGCACCAATGATGACAATATCTGCCTGATCCATGCTACTCCTTGTGGATTATTACCAAGCCTCGTAATGTATTTTAACATCCTCATATTGTGAACGGGAAATTTTTTCTTCATCGGGATGACCGACTGCAACCAGACTGAATATGCGGATATTGTCCGGAAGCGGAATAACATCTTTTAAAACATTATCTGCTCCGCTGCGGGGGTGATACCCAATCCAGACTCCGCCGAGTCCCAATTCCGGCAACGCCAGCAGGATGTTCTCCGTAGCAGCTGCACAATCCTGATACCAATATTTAGGGGAATAAACAACATCACCACAAATAACAATAGCTAACGGCGCTTGAACAAGCATTTTAGCATGTGGGTGTTTCTCAGCGATCTGATTTAGTTTATCACGATCCTGAATCACGATGAAGTGCCACGGTTTCATATTGTTTGAGGATGGGGCAGCCATCGCCGCCTCAAGGATGTATTTAATCTGTTGATCGGTTACAATCTCATCGGTATATCTACGAATACTCCTCCGACGAAAAATGTAATCAAGGTCCATTTCTCCTCCTTGAACTTAATGATCTTTCTTTTTTAACCACAGATAGAGGAATATCAACGGGAATAGGGCAACTGAAGCGAATATAATAGTCAAACTTAAAGAAGAGGTTGTACTTCCAACCAGGAATGCAATACCAATAACCAATGGACTGATGGCCAAATATTTAATTTCAAATCTCATCAAGACCAAAGCATAAAATAAGGTAATCATCTGAATCAAGCCACCGATTACCGCTAATATATATCGCTTAAATATTGTGTCCTTTAAAGAAGGCATCCGGGTTACTAACAGTGGTGCATCGTTAATATGAAGTGGACAATACCACAAAACAACATCCTTACAGTAAGGAATCACTTTCACTTCATATTGCCAGAGCGTCTTAACCGGCTTGGTATTCGGTCTACCGCAAACAACACATGGTTTGCGTGATATGAATTGATCTACATAAAACCAACCCGCAGTAAACACAATCAGGTTAAGAAATAGGACAACACCGGTGATTTTAATCGTTCTGGAATCAGTCAAAGCCCGCAAAAGCTCATTTATTAAGGATGCTCGCATAATAAAAAATAGTTTGGTGTCAATATAGTAAAAAATCATAAAAATTTCGAAATAAACATTTATCTAATCATGATAATCAAATCAGATATACTATCTTGAAATATCTATAAATTATGCTTAAATATTGAGTGTTGTGAGGCTCTTTTTCAGCGACTTAGAATAAGGACAGCAAGCGAGGGTACTATGTTAGAAAACGTCAAGTGGCTGGGGCATTCATCCATCGAAATCAGTGGTGAAAAGACAATTTTCATCGATCCATTCCAGCTTAAAAGAAGTGACCCGGCTGATCTGATTCTGATCACGCACGACCATTACGACCATCTATCGGTTACCGACATCGAAAAAATCAGGACCCCAAAAACCACAATCGTGGTTCCTGCTTCGATTAAAACCTACCTACAAGGCAACATTCGCAAAATCCGAATAGGAGATACACTAACCTTCGATACGGTAGTTATCGAGGCCGTTCCAGCCTACAACATTCAAAAAAGTTACCATCCCCGGGCTAATAATAATGTTGGCTATTTGATTACCATGGGTGGAGTTCGATATTATCACGCTGGCGATACCGACCTGATTCCCGAGATGAACAAGCTTTCTTGTGATATCGCCTTTTTACCAATTGGAGGCATTTACACCATGTCGGCAACCGATGCCGCCCGGGCAGCCGAGCTTATCCGCCCTAAGTTTGCAGTCCCGATTCATTATGGCAGTATCGTCGGCTCGCTTGCCGACGCCCAAAAATTCAAAGATTTATGCAGCTGCGAAGTGGTAATATTATCAAAAGGAGTTTAATCCCATTTTAGATTCACCCTATGCAACTGAACTGGAACTGGCAATTCAGGCGGCGATCGGCGCTGGTAAAATCATCCTGAAATACTATCAGAAAAATTATCGGGTCAGGGATAAAAGCTTTGACAATCCAGTTACCACAGCCGATGTTGAAGCCGACAATTATTTACGGAAAACGCTTACCACCGAATTTCCGGATGATGGCTGGCTTTCTGAAGAGACTGAGGACACCCCGGAAAGGCTATCAACAAGGCGCGTCTGGATTGTTGACCCATTGGATGGCACCCGGGAGTTCATAAATTGTCGTCCGGAATTCGTAGTGTCGGTAGCCCTGACGGAGAATTCCCTGCCGGTTGTTGGCGTAATCTACAATCCGATAACTAAGGAGCTCTTTTCGACAGCAAAGGACAGCGCTGGTCAGCTTAATGGCAATCCACTTCAATGCAGCACTGAATCCGAACTCTCAAGTGCCACCCTATGTGTCAGTCGCTCTGAAACTGCAGCAGGACTCTGGAACGAATATCAGCACCTGTTCCAAAAGCGGCTTATCTGCGGCGGCGTAGCAAACAAAATGGCGCATACAGCAGCCGGGCAGTGCGATCTCTATATCAGTTTAAAACCGAAAAATGAATGGGATATTTGTGCCGGTGACCTACTTATTCAAGCCGCGGGTGGGGGAGTACTCAATGGAAAATTAGAAATCCCAACCTATAATCATCCCAATCCCCAAGTCCCTATAGGAATAATTGCCGGATCAGTGCCTTTGGTGGCAATGATTAAGCACATTTTTCACCAAAACCAAAATAATCCGTAACTTATCTTTGGATTCTTGATAACTTGTGTAAGTATTGGAATCAGGTGATTTATGACCGATAAATTTGATTTTGTTGTTCCGCCAAAGCAATTAACCGAAGCCGAGGCGTATATTCGTTCGAGGGTTCCATCCATCCCGACAATAGCAATTGTGTTGGGCTCGGGGTTAGGATATTTTGCCCACCAACTGAAAACCGAATTCACCTTCAAGCATAGCCAAATACCTCATTTCCCGAGTGTCTCAGTAGCTGGGCATCAGGGTAACATAATCTTCGGGCGCATTTCGGAGGCGGAGCTGATTGCAATTCAGGGTAGAGTACATTACTATGAAGGGAAAACCCTGGCTGAAGTCACCTTCTATGTGCAACTCCTCCACCGCTTAGGAATTAAAAACCTGATCCTGACCAACGCTGCGGGCAGTGTCAATCCAGACCTAATCGCCGGTGGAATAACAATGATTCGCAATTTTATCAATTTTGCACAACTGCCAATAATTCCCGACGAATTGGCTCCCGAACAGATATTCACTCCCAAATTGGCAAAAATCGCCCGATCCGTCAGTAGGCAGTTAGGAATTCGCCTATTTGAAGGGACCTATTGCTGGACAACCGGACCCAGTTATGAAACCAATGCCGAAGTCCGAATAATCAGGGCTCTCGGCGGTGATGTAGTCGGAATGTCAACCTTACCAGAGGCTTTAGTAGCCGCCCACCTGGGGCTCCAGGTTTTAGTGGTCAGTCTGGTAACTAACATGGCTACCGGAATAAGTACAACGCCCCTGAGTCACTACGAGGTTCAAGCTGCAGCTGCAAAGATTAAAAAACCTTACTCAAAATTCATGTCAGCACTGGCTCTTAACATTATTGCCTCAGAAACAAAGCATCTTAAGTGACCGTTTAATACCCAAACAGTTGGCTAGTCTATAGATTGGACATTGTAAAAAACCTGGAAAAAATGTAAACTTCGATTACAGATGGGACGCGCCGATCGCAATAAAAAGGTTATCAGTTGGTCCGCAGCATTGCTGTACGTTATGGTTTTCTATATTTTCGGCTCATTAATAGTAATCGGCATTCTATCCTACTGCTCCAAGGATTTACCTTCTATTGATCAATTGCAAAACATCGAACCGCAGCTAATCACACGGATCTACTCCGAAGATGGCAAGGTTCTACAGGAATTATATACTCAACGTAGAATATATGTGACGATTGATAAAATTCCTCAGGCCATGGTTAATGCCGTGATTGCAATTGAGGATTCGCGTTTTTATAATCATTGGGGTCTCAGTTTGCGGGACTTTTCCCGGGCAATAGTAATGGATATCCTAACCTTTAGTAAAAGACAGGGAGCAAGCACCCTGACTCAACAATTAGCCCGGATTCTCTATGAATCAATCGGATTTGAGAAGACCATTACCCGCAAAATCAAGGAGTTGCTCACCGCCCTCCAGATCGAACGGATGTACAGCAAGGATGAGATCGTCGAAATGTATCTTAACTCCAGCTGGCTGGGCAGTGGAGCATATGGTATCCAAGCTGCTGCGAAACGCTATTTCAATAAGACCGCTGATCAACTGACAGTTGACGAGTGCGCTCTATTAGCCGGTGTGATTCAGAATGCCGGCCGATATTCACCAATTAACCGACCCATCAGTGCCTATCAACGGCGCAATCTGGTTTTATACCGCATGCTGGAGAAAGGTTATTTAACCAACGAAGAGTTTGCCCTTTACTGCAATGCACCCTTACAAGTCAATCGTCCTGAATTGCCCCCAACAATTGCTCCCTACTTCGTTGAGTATGTCCGCCAGTGGCTACAGAAAGAGCAGGAAAACTTACAGGTTGATATATACCGTGATGGCTTATCCATATACACGACTCTCAATACCGAAATCCAGGCTGCTGCAGACTCGGCTTTCCAAAATCACCTCAAGGTTCAACAACAAATTTTAAACAATCGGCTGCTACAGCATCCAGACGAGATTAATGCAATCATTCCTGACTCCTCATTAACTGTAGAACAGGTAATAGCAATGATTCGGGGTGAAACACCGATGGACCCGGCTTTAGGTTATTCGCTGATTGTTCAGGGTGCTTTGATTGCCATCGATCCGACTACTGGAAAAATTCTGGCAATGATTGGCGGCCGTGATTTTAATGAATCGGAGTTTAATCGCGCAACCCAGGCTAAGCGCCAACCAGGGTCAGTTTTCAAACCGATTGTCTATGCCACCGCAATTGATAATGGTTTCCCGGTAACAACCCAATTACTTAATCAACCAATCGTTGTCTACATGGAAGATGGCAAGCGCTGGGTCCCGAACAACTTCGATCTCTCGACCGGAGGATTAACTACCTTCCGTGAAGGGATCAAACGCTCCCTGAATCTGGTTGCCGCACGATTGGTTCAGGAACTAATTTCACCAAAGTCAGTAGTCGAAACCGCCCGCAGAATGCACATAACAACTCCTATGCCTGCCGTTGACGCAATTGCTCTGGGCTCGGCATCTGTTATTCCAATCGAAATTACTTCAGCCTATGGTATTTTCGCTAACCACGGCGTCTGGGTTAAACCGATTGCCGTCACCCGGATTGAAGATCGCTATGGAAATACAATCGCCAGCTATTCGCCCCAGCAGGAATACGTGTTCAGTGAGGAAACTGCTTACGTTGTCACCAGCTTACTGGAAACGAATATCAATGAAGGTACCGGTGCCAGTGCCCGCTGGCGTTTCGGCTTCAACCACATCGCCGGAGGGAAGACCGGAACAACCAATGATAATACTGACGCCTGGTTCGTTGGCTACACTCCTTACTTAGTCGCTGGCGTCTATGTCGGTGTTGATAATCCGACAGTTTCACTGGGAAAAGAAAAAGGGCGGGAACAAACTGGGGCCGTTGCGGCACTTCCGATCTGGGCAAGATTTATGCGCGAAACTCACAAGATCATGGGCTGGAAGAGTAAGCCCTTTATTCGACCTGAAGGCATTATTGAGGTCCAAATCTGTAAAGAAACCAAATTACTGCCCTCGAAATACTGTCCGGTTGAAACCGAGATATTCATCAAAGGGACTGAACCTATCGAGCATTGTCAGATTCACACCGACATTGATGAAAAGCGAGAAGTTGACCGGGTAATTTTTTAGCAATAAAGGATAATATTCGGATCTACTTGTTAAGCCCTAAAAAACTACTGACCTAATACCTCATCGAAACCATCCAATAATTTTTAAGATCAACAGTTAGTAAGAGGCAATATCTTTTATATTTTTATTCCTTTCATAAAATAAACGGGACCGAAAGATGAGCAATTCCATTTCACCTAATCAAGATCAAAGTTGGCCCAAATCAGGCTCAAAACCCGTCATTATCTACGGCGGTCCGTTGATCGATGGTCGAGGCAATGTATTTGATGACGGAGCTATTTATATTACCGGAGGTAAAGTTGCCGCAGTCGGTGATGAGAAAACAGTCTTTAATCAGATTCCCAAAGAGGATAATCCGGAAGCCTATGATACCTTAGGACGGCTTATCGCTCCCGGATTAATTAATCTTCATCAGCATTCATGCTACAGTTTAGCAGTCGGTTTACCAGAATTTTATCATTGCGGTCAAGATTGGCATACCAAACAATCTTGTTGGCCAGATTTTAGTCAATGTCTGGACGCTGAATCTATTCAACTGTCACTACTGCTTAGTATTATGCAATCAATTCGCGCCGGTGTTACCACCACTTTTGAACTTCATTCATCACCACCAGATACTGGCAATGTACTTAAGAATATGGCAAGTGTTATTGAACAGAGCGGGGTCAGGTTTGTGCTTAGCTATGAAGCATCCGCTACCAATGGGACCGCTAAATTCATCCAAAGCATCGAGAAAAATCATACTTTCATCCAGCAATATCGTGACAATAAACGGATCCGAGGAATGTTCGGATTGCAGGTTAATCGCTCATTATCAGAAAAATCGCTCGGATCGATAGCCGAAAAAATCGGCAGCAAACCTAGTATCCACATTCATCTAGGAGACACCGCTGAGATTGAACATTGTAAAAAACTTGGTTACCAGGGACCGATCTCACGCTTAAATGAATTCGATCTGATTAATGAGAGCGCGCTATTAGTCAGTTGTGTTTTCCCGAGTTCCACGGAATTGGAGCTAATTATCCAAAAGGGTGCCACCCTGGTCAATGTACCTACAGCGCTTGCCCCAAATCAATTTAAACTGCCCTCTTTACCCGCTCCGGCAAAACTGCGGCAAGGAATCGGAACAGCCGGTTATCACCAGGATATTCTCCCTGCCTTACGCCAGGTGTATCTAATTTACCGCCAACAGGGATTTGGCCACGATACAATTATGAAACATATCGAAACTTTGCTGCTTGCCAACCGCACATTTGCCGGATTCTACTTCGCTGGCAAACCCGGAATCCTTGAGCGCGGCGCCAATGCTGATATCGTGATCTTTGATTATATCCCCGTGACACCCATTAATAAAAACAATTATCTGGACCATCTGCTTTTCGGAATGTCTGCCACAAGCGTAAATATGGTAATGGTCAACGGAAAATTTATCTATAATGATAGGTCATTTTTGACCCTAGATGAAGAGCTGATACTCGATGAATGCAAAAAATCCAGCCGGCGTTTGTGGGAGGCATTTGGCAAAACTCACCTTGTTGCTTTTGAGGACGATTTAGACTAACTTCCGCAGCAATTAAAGGAGTCGCAGGGCGTGAATATATCCAGATATCAGACTAACCAACAGGAGCAGTGGGATCGGTTTGTCAAAGAATCTAATAATGGCAATCTGTTTCATTATCGAAATTTTCTGACTTATCATATCGGCAGGACTTTTATAGATCACTCACTTATCTTTCAGAAAAAAGGCTCCATCGTTGCCCTTTTCCCGGCTGCCGAGGTTGCCAATGACGGTAAAAAAACACTCCACTCTCACCCCGGTGCCAGCTATGGTGGTTTTATCTTTGGTAAACTCAGTTACAATGAGGCGGACGAAATCATCGAACTATTTGAAGATTACTGCCGCAGTCAGGGATTTCATAAAACATTTTTTATCCCGACTCCTGCGCTGTATTTCGAGAACTATGATGAAACCATGGAATATGCCCTAGGTTGGCGGAAGTACAATACCATCGAAAATTACATCTCCAGCTTCATCGATCTCAGCGGCAGCGAGGAGGAAATTTTCAATCGGATGGATAAACGCAAACGACGCTATGTCCGCAATCTGAAAACCAATCCCGCAATCCGTCTGGAATGGAATAAGAATTTTGCCGAATATTATCCGATCTTAGTCAAGAATAAAGCCAAGCACGGGGTTAAACCGACTCACTCTCTGCTAGAGCTTGAAAAACTAGACCAGCTCTTTCCCGGGCAATTAAATCTGCTGATGTGCTACCACAAAGACAAACCAATTGGCGGTACCTTGAATTTCACCGCGAACTCACGGGTTGTGATCATTTTTTATAACATGATGGATGACGAATTTCAGGCACTACAGCCCGCCTCACTCCAAATCTGGGAAACCATGCGCTGGGCTTACCAGTCCGGTTTCCGCTACCTTGATTTTGGGGTTTCCCAATTGCCCCTGGCTGCCAATCCACTCACCCCCAGCAAAACCTTGATCCTGTTCAAAGAGCATTTTGGCAGCCGTAATATGATTCGCAAAGCCATGGAAAAATCCTTTTAATTGATATTCAAACTCCGGATAAATCGGTAATATGTCCTCAAACATTCGCTCGCTTACCAAACAGACTTTAGTCTACGGCTTTGGTACGGTCGTCTCGCGACTCGTCACCTTCTTGTTGTTACCGGTCTATACCAATATTCTTGCGCCGGCAGAATATGGGTTAGCGGTTCTGGTATTTGTCTTCACTGCCTTTTTGAACCACATCTACAATTATGGTCTCGACTCGGCGGTAATGCGTCACTATGACGAAGATCCTAATCCCCAGCAAAGAGCAATTGTATTATCAACCGCAATCTGGATGGCAATCAGTAGCAGCATTTTGCTAAGTGGTACTATTTATTTACTGAACAGTCCCCTAAGCCGGATTTTACTGGCCTCAACCGAGAATAGCATTTTGATTAAATATGCGGCAGTAATCTTATTCTTCGATTGCCTTCAGCGAGTACCCATGGCCTTTTTACGGCTCCAGGAGAAGCCACTACTCTTTATCGGTATCCGGCTTTTGAATGTTGTGGTTACCCTGGCACTAAATATCTACTTCGTAGTTTATCAAAGGACGGGAATTATTGGCATCTTTCAAAGCAACATTATTGCTTCCGGTTTGACCACACTGCTGTTACTAGTAACTATGGTCGCAAAAATTCAGTTTACCTTTTCGCGTAATATTGCCCGGGTCCTGGTGTTTTTTGGGATACCTTTTATCCCGACTGGTCTGGCGACAGCTGCGATGGAGATGCTCAACCGTTACATTGTACAGCACTATTTGGGTCTTGATGCTGTTGGTATATTCAGTGCTGGCTATAAGTTGGGCATATTCATGCTCCTAATCACAACCGCATTCTATTATGCCTGGCAACCATTCTTCATTAAAGCCGGGCCCAATGAATCTTCCCGCCCCCTGTTTGCCCGGGTCCTAACCTATTTTGTACTGGTCGAAATGTGTATCTGGGTCATCCTAACTGTATTCATCCCTGAGATTATCAATTTCCATATTGGCAGGATTTTTCTGATCGGTCCGGAATATCAAAGCTGCGGGCCGATGGTACCTTTCATCCTGCTGGGATATGTATTCTTTGGCATCAATCAGGTATTTTTACCCGGCATCTACTTCGAGAAAAAAACACGTTATCTGGCTTATATTACTGTTTTTGCTTCAGGAGTCAATATCCTGTTTAATTTTCTGTTGATTCCTCTGCTTGGCTTGGTTGGTTCGGCAATGGCCTCATTCATCGGCTACTTTGTCCTTGCCTGTTCGACCTTCTTTGTCTCGCAGCGATTATTTCGGGTTCCCTACGAAAAACGTCGGGTAGCTATATTATTCCTAATCTCCTTCGTTGCCGGATTCTCCGCCTACATTTTTAGCCTGCCGGTAGTAATTAAGATCATTATTATCCTGACGTTTCCACTAATCCTGCGTATCTCCGGCTTTTTCAAAAAAGAGGAAATCAACTCGCTAAAAATACTACTTCTATTCAGATAAGATGACCAAGCGCTCTTTAAGTATCTGTCATGTTACCATTGGTCACTCACCAACGGATGACCGAATATATTATAAAGAGGTTCTCACTTTATCGAAGTGGTATCAGCATATATCGCTGATTGCCCCCAATCGTGGTTGCCCAAAACCAGCTGCAGGGGTCTCTTTCCACTTATTTACTGACGACAGGATTCTTAGAAACCTATTTCGCGCCTACCAGCTGTCAAAGAAAGTGCGGGCAGATTTATATCATATCCATGAATTCGAATTTCTGCCTTTCGCTCTGGTCTTGAAATACAAATATGGCAAAAAAATCATTTATGACGCTCATGAAACAGTCTACTTCTTTTTCACCGAATTCAGTCGGCACTCCAAATGGTTTACTTTCATCCCCGCCGTCATCGCCCAAGCGCTGGAATGGGGTTGCTCCCTTTTTACCGATTACGTAATTGCAGTAACACCCTGGGTAGCAAAGGGGTTTAAGCCGTTTCACAAGAAAATAACCCTGATCTATAATTACCCGATCGTACCTATGTTCGATCAACCGGCAGCGAAACCGACTGACCACACCAGACTGATAATTCTCTATCATGGTCAACTGGTACCTGCGCGTAACATTCACGTCATGGTTGAGGCTATGCGCAATGTTAAGATCAGCTTTCCGATCGCCAGACTTGTGATCGTCGGGAGCATTATGCCGCATTATAGGGAGCAACTCGATCAAATCGTAAAAATGTATAATCTGGAAGATGTGGTTGAATTCCGACCCTTGATCCCCTATACCGAGGTGCCGCAGTTAATCAGCACCGCCACAATCGGTCTCTCTTCGATGTGTCCAAATGAATCATTTAAACGCTCGATTCAGATCAAGCCTTTTGAATTTATGAGTGCCGGAATTTCGGTGCTCGGCTGTCGGGTACCTTCAACTGAAATTTATATTGAACAGACCGGCAGTGGCATGCTGGTAGATCCACCTACCCCCGAAAAACTGGCTGAAATTATCATGCTTCTCCTCAGCAAACCGGAATTACGGCAAAAGATGGGGGCAAATGGCAAACTGGCAGTCCGCGAACAGTATAACTGGTCAAAAATGGAAGAGCCCCTAGATCGAATTTACCGCCAGGTTTTAAGATGCTAAAAATTCTCTATATCTCACCAGAAAATACTGTGGGAACTCTTTCCTATTGGAAAAAAGCCCATGAGTTAAACGGGCATTATTGTCGTTATGTTACCTTTTTCAAAACAATTGCCGGTTTCGAAAATGACATATTACTTAATCTGCCGCTAATTGCTTCCCGCCCCTGGTACCTCAAAGGTCGAAAGGCACTATCTCGGTTTGTGGAAGGTCGCGAGATTCATGTCAATCTGAAAGGCTATCCGCCAGTATGGAATCCACCAGCCTGGCAAAAAAAGGTGATGGCTTTGCGGGAAATTTTCTGGCAACCTAAAATCAACCGAGCAATCCGTGAATATGAACTTGATAATTTTGATGTTTACCACTTCGAGTGGGGACTCGACTTCCACCGCGATGCCCGTTTTGCCAGGCAAATGAAAGTCCAGGGCAAAAAGATCATCTGCCACTACCACGGACAGGATATGCGTAATCGCGGCATCATTCCGGAGATGGATGAGTTGAGTGACCTGAATCTGACCAACGAACTCGACCTGACTTACATGCACCCCAACCTGAAATATCTGTTCCTGCCCTATGACGTACGGGCTTTTGAGACTAAGAAGAAGATCGAGGATCCAATTACCATTTGCCATGCCACTACCAGCCGGATTATCAAGGGTTCCGATCTTATTATCAGTACCTGCCGGGATCTGGAAAGGAGCCACAGAATTCGCTTCCTCTTGATCGAAAATCAACCACACGAAAAAGTAATTCAATTGAAAAGCCAAGCCGACATCTTCATTGACCACATCGGAGAATTGACCTGGGGCTACGGTATGAACTCCATCGAATCTCTCTCAATGGGTATTGCTACTGCCACTTACCTAAATGAGACTTACGAACAATTCATTCCTGATCATCCTTTCATCAATGTCCGACCTGACAATCTTAAGCAGACTCTAATTCACTATATCGAACATCCGGAATTAATTTTAAAAAAGGGTCAGGAAGGAAGAAATTGGGTCGAAAAGTATCATGACTACCGTAATGTCATTCAGCATCTTTACAACTACTATCGCCAAATCGGTGTCAAGGTCTGATTAATGCAAATAACCTTTATCTTGCCCGGTTTTATCGTTACTCCGATGGGGGGCGTTAAGGTCATCCACGAGTATGCCAATCGGCTGACGCAGATGGGACACCGGATTACCCTTGTCTATCCTCTTATTACCGATCAGAATCGGCTAACCGGGATTTTTAAAATAAACCTGAGAACGTTATATAATCGCATCACAGGAGTAATGGAGGACTTATACTACACGCCTGACAGCCGGGTAACTGTTTTAGTAGTGAAAAAAGCAGCTCCCAGATACCTTCCTAAAGCAGACTTTATTGTCGCAACCGGCTGGCAAACTGCTTACTGGGTAGCCAACTTACCTGCGGAACATGGCTGCAAAATATATCTCCTGCAGCATTTCGAAACCTATTTTCGGCAAAAGCAAGCAGTCTTGGCAACTTATCACCTGCCACTGATTAAGGTTGCAATCGCCCAGTGGATTATTGATAAATTGAAGGCAATTGGTGAAAATGCTCTGGGACCATTGGGGAATTCCATCAATCACACTGAGTTTTTTCTTAATAAAAAGCTTTCAGATCGCCCCATTGATATTATCGGTATCTATCATCATCTGAAAGTCAAAGGACCAAAAGACCTCATCCAAACCTTATGCGCCTTAAAACAGCGCCAAAATATCACTGCAGTTCTAATCGCTTCCCGGCGACCAGTACATCATATTCCGCGCTGGATCAAGGTAATCGTCCGTTCTTCGAACGAATCGCTGCGCGAAATTTACAACTCTGCAAAGGTTTTCCTGCACACCAGCCACAGTGAGGGATGGGGGCTGCCGGTAATGGAAGCCATGGCTTGCGGCTGCGCAGTTGCAGCTTACGCTAGTGAGGGAGTTCGCGAATTTGTTCAGGATCGGCAAAATGCGCTTCTCTGTCATGTGGGGGACAACGACGCCTTAACTCAACTTGCCCAAAATCTCCTGACGGATGAGGAACTAAGAAATAGCCTCACCAGTGAGGGCTTGGAGACAGTTAAAAATTACTCCTGGGATAAGATCGTAGAGAACTTTGTGGCCCTGATATCTAATAACCAAGTAGCATCAACAGGTCTTTAAACAGTTAGCATGATTCGTAATATAAAAAATTGGTTAAATAAAGAAATCCTTGATCCTGGTCCTCTCTCCTTACTCATCAATCCCTACTATTTTATTAAAAAAGGATTAATCAGGGGCCTTCGTCAAGGATCAACCTATATCAAAGGCAAAACCCTAGATTTTGGCTGTGGCAAGCGCTCGTACAGCTCCATATTCAGTACCGACTCGATGATTGGTCTGGAGGTTATGCAAAGCGGTCATTTGCACGACACCGAACCAATTGACGTGTTTTATGATGGTCAACGCATCCCATTTCGAAGTGTCTCCTTTGACAGCATACTTTGTATCGAGGTCTTTGAACACGTTTTCCATCCGACAGCGATTTTGACCGAATTGAATCGCGTGCTAAAATCCGGAGGTCATCTTCTCATGACTATTCCATTTGCCTGGGAAGAGCATGAGGTGCCTGATGACTATGCCCGCTATACCTTCTTCGGCATATCCCACCTTCTGGCATCTCACGGATTCAGGATAATAAGTCTCGATAAAAGCAGCAGCCTCGTCGAAACGGTTTTCCAACTCTGGAATCTGTATCTCTATAAAAAACTCGTTAAGCATAAAATAATAGCAGTCCTCCTAATTCCCTTTCTGATCTTTCCAACCAATCTATGTGGTTTGCTCCTATCCAAAATCTTACCCCGGAACTATGATTTATACCTGAATACTATAATCATCGCCCAAAAAATCGAGAATAGCTCCAAATGAAAGTATCTTTTATCGTCCCAGCGTACAACGCTGCCCATACCCTGGCTACCTGCCTGAGAAGCGTGATTCAGCAGAATTATCCAAGTCATGACCTGGAAGTTCTAACTATCAATGACGGATCAACCGATAAAACATCAGAAGTTTTGCAGCGGCTCGCATTACCAAATAAAATTCAATTATACACCCACCCAGATAACCGGGGTTTGGCCGCTGCCCGTAATACCGGTATCCGGCACGCCAAGGGCGACCTTCTGATATTTTTAGATGCCGATATGGAAATCCCACCCAATTTTATTCAAGAGCATCTAAAATTCCACCAACGTGAGCAAGTCATTGGCGTCCTTTCGGCTATTATTCCTGCCCCGGACTGTGTATACGATAAATATCAGCGCTATCTTTACGAAAGCCGACGCGGGGCACTCAAATATCCACTCGCCAAACCGCTGCCTTACCATGTCTTTTTATTCAATTGTACCTCGGTTAAAAAGAGTGCCCTAGATTCGGTAGGATTCTTTGATGAAAACATCACCCATTATGGTGGCGAGGACACCGATTATGCCTACCGGCTCTGGCAGGCGTTTCCCCATGGATTATATTATGCCCCGGCAGTCCGGGTGGCTCATCATCACTGCCGTTCGATTGGGCAGGCTCTCCAGAACATCGAATCATTTGGTAAAAATGTCGTCCCCTATTTGATCAAGAAGAATCCTGAGCTTGGCAATCTCTTCGGCAATATCTGTAAGAAATGCCTCTCATATGGTAAACATTATTTTCAAAATACAATTTGTGACCTGTTTGGCGCCAACCCGGTTCGGCATTTTCTGCGGTTCTTGTACTACATAGTACCTTATCCAGTTTCAAATCAATTGGTCAGAATGTTAATTGCCTCAGCGCTTTTCAAAGGATTATCTCAGCGAAATAGAAACACTGATGATTAGCATCGAGTAATCCTTTCAAATTTTTTTATAAATACTTAATTTCACCCCGGACTAACAATCAACGTGTAATGCATCAGCAAAAGAAAACAAGACCCGCAATAGTGCTAACAATATTGTTAATATATTTCGGCATCTTCCAGTTACTCGTCGCCGGTCAACTGAGCTACTATTTTGCCAACCTCTCCGCTGATTCTACCGACGATGTCTTCCTGGTCGACAAGGCAAGCCAGACCTTATTCGTCCTCAACAGCAACTCTCCGGGAACGATTCAGGTGCTTGATACCTTCCGAATAACTACCGGCAAGCTAGATGGAGATAAAGAGAAGGAGGGGGATTTTAAGACTCCCGAGGGTATCTATGAAATCAGCTCCATGATTCAGGGTCAACAACTGAGCACTAAGTACGGTCCCATGGCCTTCACTCTGAATTATCCGAATTTCATCGACAGATTAAAGGGAAGAAACGGATCTAACATCTGGATTCATGGCCGAGACGAAGAGATTACTGACCGCCAGACCAAAGGCTGCATTTCTCTTGAAAACGGTAGTTTACTCCGGCTAAGTCAATACATACAGCTACATAGTACTCAAGTAATTATTGTTGACAGTTTGAATCACCAAGATTGCCGCGCCGACAAAGAAAAGTTTGGCACGATTGACTCGCTTTTTCACCGCTGGTTAAAAGCCTGGGAGGGGGGTAATTCGGAAACTTATGCCAGCCTCTATGCAACTCAATTTACAACCCAATCATGGCAGCGATTGATTGACTATCTACGATATAAAAAACAATTGGATAACTCTTACACCTGGAAAAAGATCGGGGCTGAAAAAATCTGGCTGATGCAGTCGGATTCCGAAGCCCATGTCAACTTTCAGCAAAATTATCTCTGTCCCGTTTTTTACACTGAGGGTACTAAGCAGTTGATTTTTATTTGGACGGACTCTACCTGGAAAATTGCGACTGAAAATTTCACTGTTGCCACCCCCCGCTACTCGGTCGAAACTAGCATCAGAGCATTTCTGGACTCCTGGAAAAGGGATTGGGAAACCGGCGATATTGACCGGTTCATCCTGCATTACGACTCCACCTTTTCAGCCCCGGATCACGCGCGCTTAGCCGATTATTACCAGTACAAGAAAAACATTTTTGATAAGACCCCAGAGATCGAGGTCAAAATCTTTGACATCAATATTAGCAGTTCCAAGCCGCTTGAATGGCTTGTCACATTCACACAGGATTATACCGCTACTAATTATCACGACCACGGCAAAAAAACATTGCTTCTCAACGGTCATCCAAAGGACCCAAAATCATTTAAAATCCAAAAAGAAACGTGGGATGCAGTTAGGTAAATTGAAAATAACTTCTCGATTGATCTGTTTATTATTGGTAATAATCCCAATTCCGGCATTATTGGCCGCTCCAAATAAAACCAGACCCTATACCGAATGCCTGACCTACTTCGAGAACACACCCAATCAATTGAACGTCTATCGGCTCTATGGTCGAACTGACGGGAATACTGTTTTTATTTTGGGCGGCATTCAGGGTGATGAACCAGGGGGCTTCATGTCCGCCGACCTCTACCCCAACCTGGTTCTGGAGCGTGGCAACCTGATTGTTATCCCCCGGGCAAACTTTCACTCGATCATTAATAACCAACGGGGTATAAACGGCGATATGAACCGCCGTTTCAGCAGCCAAAATTACACCAGTATTGACGATCAGATTGTCGAAATTATCAAATCCCTGATGGCCGAATCCGATCTCTTTCTCAACTTACACGACGGCTACGGCTTCTTCAGTGATACCTATATCAGTGAAGATCGCAATCCATATCGCTTTGGACAGTCCATAATTGCCGACGCAGCAGCCTACGTCACTGCTAAAGACACCATCCAACTTGAAGCCTTGGCCCGCAAAGTCCTGGAGAAAGTGAATCAAAGGATCGACAATCCTGACCATTACCTGCATTTCATGAATACTAATACTTTCAATCCCCAGACAAAATTTCCGGAAATGAAAAAATCGGCCACCTATTTTGCACTCACTCAATTTGGAATACCTGCATTCGGGATTGAGACCTCCAAAGACCTCAACGAGCTGGAACTTAAAATCCGCTACCATAACTACGCAATTAATGAATTTTTAGAACTATTTGAGGTTGAGCCGGAACATCCCGCAATTATCTATGAACCACCACGATTGATCTACCTGCTGATTTCGGTCAACAATACACTGCCGATAGTCGCCGAAGATCAGAACACTATACCAATTTTCAAAGGAGACATTGTAACAATCACACACATCGAATCCAATTATAATCGCGGTCTGAGCTGCGATATTCTTGGAATTGGTAGCGACCAGGATTTCCAGAAAGGTTTTATTATTTCCCAACCCACTAAAATCATCGTCCGCAAAGACAGCCGAGAGATTGGCGAGGTCATCCTCAACATCGAAGAAATTGATGCCAAATTGTTTACCTATTTAATAGAAGTCAACGGCGTGAAGCGCGCCTTTATGGACGGCGAAACAGTCTCGGTCAAACGCACCGATCAGATTAAAATCCTGAATGTCCTGCACGAAAAAATGGGAACGAATTCATACAAAGTCAACTTAAAAGGCTTTGTCCCTCCAGTCGAAATCAACATCGGTGAGGATCGCCACTATCTCGTTGATGTCAGCACTCTGCAATGGAAGAAATACTCGATAAATAATGAAGGAAAAATTTATCCTATCGTCGTAGTCAAAAACAACCAAGAGATCTCCCGCATTTATCTGGCTATCGAATAATAGCATCGTTCTTGTCTCAATTTACTTTTCTTCCAGGGCATGGCTTTTTGGTTGACATTAGACCGGCTCTCAGTTAAATTCAACCGCTTTTTACGATACTGAAAATTGCTTTTACAGAGGTGCCTATAGATGTTTAAAAAGACAAACATTCGGTTCATAATTATTGCTATTACATTGACCCTGGCTGCCTACATGGTGTACTGGACGATCGCCTACCACACTTTTCCCCCAGAAAAAGTCGAGGAAATGCGCACCGATGGTAGTCTTGACCAATACGAAAATCGGATTGTCCGCTTGGGGCTGGATCTGCAAGGTGGAGTTCATGTGGTTCTGGAACTCAATCTGCCCAAACTGGTTGAGACTCTCGCTTCTAATCCTACCCCTCAATTAAACTCAATCCTGGAGGCAGCTGGGAACGAGTATAAGTCTACCGATGAAGATTTTTTTAATATTCTCAGTCGCAAGGTAGCAGCCGAAGATTTTAGATTAGTCCGGCATTTCTCCGGACTGAATAAATTCAAGAATGATGAAATCATTGCCTATCTTCGTGATGAAGCGAAAGACGCTGTCCAACGAGCACTGCAGATTATTCGCAACCGCGTTGACCAATTTGGCGTTTCCGAACCGACCATTCAGAAAGCCGGTCAATACCGCATTATTGTTGAACTGGCAGGTATCAAAGATCCGGCGCAAGCCCGCAATTTAATTCAGAGTACCGCCCTGTTGGAATTCATTCTCCTAAAGGACGCTCAGGTAACCCAGTCTTTTATTGCTGCGGTTGATAATTACTTAAAAACTGGCCGGCAGCTCGCCACCAAAGACACCAAACCCGTCCCCGAAGACACCTTGGTAACCTTAAAAGAATCTAAGGATAAAGCCGTCAGTGTCAATGAATTATTAGGTATCACCGAAGCCGAAACTGGTCTTGAGAGTACTCCTGCTGATACCACCCTGTTAGTGGATGAACGGCTCTTCTCCGAAAAACCTTTTTCTTCATTACTGCGCAATGTCCATAACTTCATTGGCGTACCGGAGCGCAATGTTTATGCCGTTAAAAAAATTCTCAACAATCCCGGGGTTCAGAAACTAATCCCCTACGACTCTAAATTTCTCTGGTCAGCCAAACCCGAAAGGGTTACCACTCCCGATGGTAAGACCGAAAATTATTATCTTTTATACCATCTGAATCGGGAAGCTGGCATACAGGGTAAATACATTACCAAAGCCGATGCCCGCTACGGCAGCACCCAGACAAACGCCGCAGGCCAGCCAATCGTCAATCTCAGCATGAACAATGAAGGTGCAAAAATCTTTTCGCGTCTGACCGGCTCCAATATTGGTAAATTCCTGGCAATTGTACTTGATGACAAGGTCTATATGTCACCCTCAATTCGGGTTAAAATCCCTAATGGACAGGCTTACATCGAGGGTTTAGATAATATGGATGAGGCTAAAAATATTGCCATCGTCTTACGGGCTGGCGCTTTGCCTGCGCCGGTGGATATTATCGAGGAGCGAACAATCGGACCTTCATTGGGTCGCGACTCGATCACTTCCAGTGTCCGGCTGGGAATCATCGCTTTTATCGCGGTAATCATATTCATGATAATTTACTATAAAGGTGCGGGCTTATTAGCCGATATGGCTGTGCTGTTGAATATCGTCTTCGTTATGGCTATCCTGGCCACCTTAGGTGCCACCCTGACCCTGCCCGGAATCGCTGGTCTGATACTCACTATTGGTATGGCTGTTGATGCTAATGTACTTGTTTTTGAACGCATTCGGGACGAACTGACAAAAGGCAAGACCGTCCGGGCAGCAATAGACGCCGGCTATAGCAGGGCGTTTCGAACAATTTTAGACTCTAACGTGACTACCATGCTGACAGCGCTAATCCTAATGCAATTCGGCACTGGACCGGTCAAGGGTTTTGCTATAACCCTTTTCTGGGGTATTCTCTCAAGCATGTTCACTGCAGTCTTCGTAACTCGAACTATCTTTAACTACCGCACCGAACACAAAATATTACAATCATTGAGTATCTAAATTTCAGGACTATCCACAATGAAAATCTTTAAAGAAACCAACATCCAGTTTGTCAAATACATCAAAATGGCTATCTCCATTTCAACCATCTGCATTTTAATTGGCATAATCTCTATGGTCTTTTTCCGAGGCCTAAATTATGGAATAGATTTTACCGGAGGTACTTTAATTCAGGTCCAATTCGACCACAATGTTACCACTGCCGAAATCCGCAATGCCCTAGCAACTGTAAATCTGGAAAACAGTATGATTCAGAAGTCGGTCGGTATGAATGAATATATCATCCGGATAGCTCAGGATAATTCGACGGAAAATATTCCTGCTCAAATCAGTACCGGATTGAATACCCTGAAAGAGACCACATATGAGATCCGCCGTACCGAGCAGGTTGGCCCTAAGATTGGTAAAGAACTGCGCACGGCGACAGTTTGGGCAATCATCTGGGCTTTAGTGGTAATCGGAATTTATATTTCTATCCGTTTCCAGTTTCGTTTCGCAATTGGTGCCGTCGTGGCATTAATCCACGATGTGCTCTTTACCCTGGGAGTTTTTTCAATCACCCACCTGGAAATCTCACTCACTACCATTGCAGCTTTTCTGACAATCGTCGGTTATTCGCTAAACGATACTATTGTTATCTATGATCGTGTCCGAGAAAACATGAAGATTATGCGCTCTGAGAATATTACAACCATTGTAAACCGCAGCATCAACGAGACCTTAAGCCGGACGATTATTACCGCATTCACAACTTTCATCGTAGTCCTTGTTCTTTCTTTTACCTCTGGAGAGATCCAGGTTTTCGCAATTGCAATGATGATCGGGGTAATTGTTGGGACCTATTCCTCGATCTATATTGCCGGACCAATTGTCATCAGCTTGCAAAGTACAAGACATGCCAAAAAACAATAAGCATTTTAGTAAATAGATAGTATTAAACGAATGCTCCCTTTGGGGAGCATTTTAAGTTTTGGAGGAATTAGATGCCAGTCACAGCAGTATTAGGAGCTCAATGGGGAGACGAAGGGAAAGGGAAAATTGTTGACAGCCTCTGCGAACATGCCGATGTTGTAGCCCGTTTTCAAGGCGGTGCTAATGCTGGTCATACTCTGTATGTCAACGGCAAGGAGACCATACTTCATCAACTACCCAGCGGGATACTGCATGAAAAAGTCGAGTGCGTCCTGGGAAATGGGATGGTAATTGATCCGCCGGAATTGTGGCGGGAAATGAACAATCTGCAAAATCAGGGATTCCAGATAGATGAGCGGGTGCATATCTCTCTGCAGGCTCAAATTGTTACCCCGATTCATAAACATCTGGATGCCAAAACAGAATTGGCACTGGGATCGGCTGCTATTGGCACAACCAAACGCGGTATTGGTCCCTGCTATGCCGATAAGGCAAGCCGCTGTGGTATCCAAGTTCGAGAACTGAGAGATATTAACGCTGTCCAGCAAAAAGTGAATGAAAAAATGGAACAGCTCCGGCGCAATAATCTGGCAACTGAGGAGGAAATTCGATCTTTGTTACGTTCTTTCGATCAATTTTACACCGCTTCTACTGCAATCATTCCTTATACTACCGACACCTCGACTCTATTGAATAATTACATTGGCGCAGGAAAAAATATCCTCGTTGAAGGTGCCCAGGGTACTCTGCTGGATATAGATTTTGGCTCATATCCTTACGTCACATCTTCCAATACGATCGCTGGAAGTATCTGCACCGGATTGGGAATAGGACCCAAAGCGATAGACAATATCATCGGCGTCTATAAAAGCTATACGACCCGCGTTGGCGCTGGGCCATTTCCTACCGAACAGCTCAACGCCATAGGGGATTATCTTCAGCAAACCGGTAAGGAGTTCGGCGCCACGACCCACCGGAAGCGACGCTGTGGCTGGTTCGACGTCGCACTTGGGAAATATTCCGCTCGAATAAATGGCTTTAATGCTGCTGTCATCACCAAACTCGATATCCTGGACCAACTTGACCAAATTCAAATTTGCACTCATTACGAGAACGGCAGCTTCCCGGAAATCGATCTACAATCCGCAGAACTCCATTACATCAGCCTTCCTGGTTGGCAGCAGACAACTTCTCATGCCCACCGATTCTCCGACCTACCCAAGGCAGCCCAACAATACTTAAGAAAAATCGAAGAATTGTTGGAGATTCCAATCACTTATGTATCAATCGGGAAAGACCGGCGTCAACTCATTTGCTTGGAATCCTGAAATATAAATAATAAGCTGGCATCCTTTGCGATGCACAGATGGATATATCTGAAATTCATTGATTTAGGGCAGTTTATTTCGTAAATTTCAAGCCGGTTCTATGATATTAATATTTTAATGGATGCTGTCACATTGCTAAATCTGTCGTTAAAAAACGACCGCCAACAACATTACAATCCGATCCATTCTTCTGTCCTATTAGAGCAATTATCTAATCTCCTTCAACTACATAATTTTACTAGGTCCCTTGCACTCTGAATACACCGACCCCCACAAATTATCAGAAGATGTCGAGGTCGAACAAAGTGTTCGTCCATCTGCTTTTTCAGAATTTGTCGGTCAGACCAAAGTTGTTGAGAACCTGAAACTCTACATTTCAGCTGCCAAGGAACGCGGCGAAGCCCTTGACCATGTTCTACTATTTGGTCCTCCCGGATTAGGTAAAACTACTTTAGCCCACATTGTATCACGCGAGCTCAACGTCAATATCCACACAACCTCCGGACCAGTGATCGAACGGGCTGGTGATCTGGCCGGGATGCTAACTAACCTGTCCCGTGGTGATGTATTCTTCATTGATGAAATTCACCGCTTAAACAATGTTGTGGAAGAATACCTTTATTCTGCCATGGAGGACTATACGATTGCCATCGTGATTGACAAAGGTCCCAGTGCGCGTAACATTCAGCTAAATTTAGAACCGTTTACCCTAATTGGCGCCACGACCCGCCTGGGACATCTCACCTCGCCGATGCGTGATCGTTTCGGGGTCGTTTTGCGATTGGATTACTATACCAGCGATGATCTGTTTAACATTATCAATCGTTCAGCCCGGATCCTTAATATTAATATTGAACCGGCAGGGGCAACCGAAATTGCCCGACGTGCCAGAGGTACGCCCCGGATCGCCAATCGAATCCTCCGGCGTGCCCGCGATTACGCTCAGATTAAAGGCAAGGGCAAAATTAATAAATCCGTTGCTGAACAGTCTCTCCAATTGCTGGATATTGATGAGCGCGGCCTTGACAGCATGGACCGTACTATCCTGACCACAATTGTCGAGAAATTCGCCGGTGGACCAGTGGGTCTGAATAGCCTGGCGGTAGCTGTTGGCGAGGACCCCGAGACTATTGAAGACGTCTATGAACCATTCCTGATTCAAAATGGTCTATTGCAACGCACTGCCCGAGGGCGGCTGGCGACCCGAGAAACCTTTAAATATTTCGGACTGAAGTTGACATCCGAACAACAATCATTGTTTGAATAAAGGAGGAACTTTCATGAGACTTTCCGATTTTGATTATGATTTACCCGAAGAACTGATTGCAAAATATCCGATAGAAAAGCGTGACCATTCTCGATTATTGGTTATCAACCGCAAAAATAAAAGCATCGAGCACAAACATTTCTATGATCTAACCAACTATCTTAACAGCGGTGACCTGCTAATCGTCAACGAGACCATGGTATATCCCGCCCGACTCTTGGCGGTCAAGGACCGCACCGAGGCCCAGGTTGAGGTTTTCCTCTTACGGGAGCTGGAAAACAATCTCTGGGAAGTAATGGTTAAACCCGCTCGCAAAGTGCGTATCGGTAATAAGCTGACCATTGCTGAAGGGGTTCAATGCGATGTAATAGACAACACCGTTTCAGGCGGTCGGGTTGTGCGGTTTAATAGTATTGCCCAAAACGAGTTATACGCCTTAATTGATAAAATTGGTCAGTCTCCCCTGCCACCTTATATTGATCGTGATCCCATTCCCGAGGATAAAATCAGGTATCAGACCGTCTATGCTCGGCGCCGTGGCGCCGTTGCCGCGCCAACTGCCGGGCTTCACTTCACTGAAGAACTAATCGCCAAAATCAAGGACAAAGGAGTCAAAATTTATCCCATCGTCCTCCATATTGGTTTGGGAACTTTCCGACCTGTGACGGTGGAGGATCTTTCTCGCCATCGTATGGATTCGGAATATTTTGAAGTATCCGCTGACACTGCGATTGCTATCAACGAAACCAAAGCACGGGGCAAACGGGTAATCGCAGTTGGCACCTCAGTTGTCCGAACCCTGGAAACGGTTACCGTCTCCGGCTTTCAAGTCAGCCCACGCAAAGGTTGGACTGACAAATTCATCCATCCCACCTATGATTTTAAAATGGTCAATGCCCTTATAACTAATTTTCACCAGCCTAAATCAACTCTCATTATGCAGGTTGCGGCTTTCGCCGGACTGGAGCTGGTCCTCAGGGCCTATCATGAGGCAATCAAGAAAAAATACCGGTTCTTCAGCTACGGCGATGCAATGCTAATATTGTGATCAAGTTAAAGATGCTGAAAAATATCAGTGCAGTGATTGTCGCAGCTGGTAGCGGTACCCGCTTAAATTCAGCCGTTCCGAAGCAGTTTCTTAAACTTGACGAACATACTGTTCTATATCACTCCATCCAAAAAATTTTAGCCGTCTCAACCATCTCGGAAATAATCATTGCGGTAGCCCAACAATACCGGGAATCCCAGTATCTATCTGATTCAATACCCAAAGAAACAAACACCAGGATCAAGATCACTTCAGGTGGTGCGCGGCGTCAGGATACGGTTTATAATGCACTCCGGGCACTGCAACCGGAAACGGAAATCGTTTGTATTCATGACAGTGTACGACCATTCATTGAGCCCGACCTGATTCGCAAGACAATTGAATGTTGCCAGGAGTACGATGGAGCAATTGTCGCAGTTCCATCGGTAGACACTTTAAAAGAGGTTCAGAATCAGCAAATTGTCAGGACCCTGGATCGTCAAAATGTCTGGCATGCCCAGACTCCTCAAACCTTCCCGAAGGACACTATCTTAAGGGCTTATTCTCAGGCTTTGGAAGGAGATTGGGACAATACCGTGACCGACGATGCCAATCTATTAGAAAAATATGGTGGGCGTATTTGCATCGTAGAGGGAAGTTATCTTAATCTGAAAATAACGACTTCAGCAGATCTGGAAATTGCCCGCATGCTCCTAAAGAAAGGACTTCAGTAATGACCTGCAATGTGCATATTGGACATGGAATTGATGTCCACCCATTTGTGAAAGGTCGGCTATTAATCCTGGGGGGGGTACAGATACCCTTTGAGAAGGGATTAGCCGGTCACTCAGATGCCGATGTAGTCAGCCATGCGATTATGGATGCCTTACTGGGCGCAGCTGGCCTCGGCGATATCGGCATTCATTTCCCCAATACCGACCCCGCCTATCGGGATATTTCCAGCATTATATTACTCGAACGGGTTGTTGATCTCATCACCAAACATAAATTCCATATTGGGAATATAGACATTACCGTTATCGCGGAGGAACCACAAATTACTCCTTATAAAGCCGCTATGCGGCAAACCCTTGCTGCTGCCCTGAAAATTCCGGAAAATAATGTCTCTATAAAGGCCACAACCTCGGAGAAAATGGGATTCATCGGCCGGAAGGAAGGCGTCATGGCTTTCGCTACTGCACTGATAGGTTTCTAATGGAAGCTTACTTTCAGACTATTGCCGTAAACAACAATTTGCTCGTCTATTCCATACTATTTATTTTTATTTTCTTAGAAAACACTCTGCCATTTGTTCCCGGTGACGGTATTCTAATTCTCGCTGCCTACCTTGCAGGTCGGGGAATCCTGATGCCGTTAATGACCCTTTGTACCACCATACTGGGCAGCGCTGCCGGATTTTTGTTTGCCTTCGCTTTTAGCCGGTACTGGGGCAGAGAATATTTCGAACATAAAAATTACCGGTTTATGCCGGCTCAACGGATGGCTAAGATTGATCATTATTTTCAACGATTCGGTGCTTGGCTTCTTGCCTTTTGCCGACTCATTCCTGGCAGCCGACTTCTGATAGCATTAACAGCCGGATTCTCAAATATCTCCTATCAAAAAGCTTTAATTTTCACAACCGGTGGAATCGTGCTATGGAATGGAGCAATTTTTACTTTGGGTAATATCTTAGGTCAGCATTGGGCCACCATCAAATTGTACATGGCATCTTATAATAAGCTTGCCACGATCATCATTATCATAATTGCCGGCATTATTATTCTGAAACTTACCTTTAGCCGAATCCAACCGGAGCGTACTAATAATGGTTAGAACCCGATTTGCTCCCAGCCCCACTGGTTATTTGCATGTTGGCGGTCTTCGCACCGCTTTATACAACTTTCTCTATGCCAAGAGACATAACGGAACATTTGTGCTACGAATTGAAGATACCGACCAACAACGCAAGGTTGAAGGGGCAATCGAAAATCTGCTCAATACGCTGCAATGGGTTGGCATCCAACCTGACGAGGGCCCAGAATACGGTGGAAATTACGGACCTTATATTCAATCCCAGCGCCTATCTATTTATCAGGATTATATCAATCAACTTCTCGCTAATGGTCATGTCTACCGCTGCTTTTGTTCTCCCGAACGTTTAGCCACCTTGCGTACCCAACAACGCTCAGCGAAGGCGCAATCGGGTTACGATCAACACTGTCGCAACCTGAATGCCGAAGAAATTAATCGCCAACTCGATGCCGGCACGCCTTATGTTATCCGGATGAAGATTCCCCTGACAGGCACAATCGAATTTGAAGATCTCATCCGTGGTCGAGTATCCTTTGCCTGTAAACTACTAGAGGACCAGATCTTGCAAAAGTCAGATGGTTTCCCCACCTATCATCTGGCCAACGTAGTAGATGACCACCTGATGCAAATCACACACGTTATCCGGGGCGAGGAATGGTTATCCAGCACCCCCAAGCATAAATTGCTGTATGACTATTTCGGCTGGACTGCTCCACAATTTGCCCACGTTCCGCTACTGCTCAATCCGGACCGCAGCAAGTTATCCAAGCGCCAGGGTGACGTGGCAGTCGAAGAGTATCGCCGAAAGGGATATTTACCCGAAGCTCTGCTGAATTTCCTGGCGCTCCTGGGCTGGAATCCTGGTACAGATCAAGAAATCTTCACTTTGGACGAATTGATCCGAGCTTTTACATTAGAACGAATCAATAAAGCCGGAGCTATTTTTAATCTGGAGAAACTCCAATGGCTCAACGGAAGATATATCCGAGATTTGAATCCGGCAACATTACTTAGAAAAGCCCAGGCATTCCTCCCGGCAACTCACTATCAATGGTCAAATGAAGAACTATTGAAAATTCTCCAAATCACCCAGCCTTATTTAACAACCCTCGCAGATATAGCAGTTAAAGGTCAGCCTTTTTTCTTTGAGCCGATTATCACTGACACCGCTGAGAAACACGAACTCATCCGAACCCCTGAGTTTTTCAAAGTTCTATCCCTCTTAAAAAAGGGAATCGAGGCTATTCCCCAGCTGGAAAAATCAACATTTACGATGCTAGTCCAGAAAATCCAGCAGGAGACCGGGGTTAAGGGGAAGATCCTATGGTCGAGCATTCGGCTTGCCCTGACTGGTGAAATTCACGGACCCGATATTGGTCAGGTTGCCGAAATCCTTGGTAAAGAGCGTTGTTTGAAACGCTTGGAAAAGGCTTTAGCAGAAAGTGCCTGAAATCCTTCGTTCCAATGCTAAGATCAATCTCTGCCTCCGCATCACCGGTCGTATAGCTAACGGTTATCATACCCTTAGCTCGATCTTCCAGGAGATTAATCTGCACGATCTCCTCACTTTTACTCCAGCAGCAAATTACTCACTCAGCTGCGATAATCCCCTGATAGCATGTGACAGTACCAATCTGTGCACGCGAGCTTACGAGGCTATGCAACAAATCACAAACAGTCCAAGCAATTGGCATATCCAGCTCGAAAAACGGATACCAATAGGCGCTGGATTGGGCGGCGGCAGCTCCAACGCCGCCACCGTTATCAAATTTCTCAATCAAAACTGGCAGCTCAACTGCACCGAGAGTGAGCTGCTGAAAATTGCAGCACGCCTGGGCGCCGATGTTGCCTTTTTTATTCGGGGAAAAACCCAGCTTGCCGAGGGTATCGGCGAACAACTCACTCCCTTAACGTTACCAGAAACTTTTGTTTTTCTGCTGATTTGTCCTCCAATTCAGATCTCAACTCGCTGGGCTTATCAGCAATTCAACTTGACAAAGAAAAAAGAAGGCTATAAATTTCGCAATCTGTTTAAATCAGACAGGATTCATTGGGAGCTGTTTGAAAATCAATTTGAGGCTGTCGTTTTTCCAGCATATCCAGAAATCGGCATCATAAAAAACCAACTCTTGCAAAAGGGTGCTCTCTACGCCGGTTTGTCGGGAAGTGGTTCGACTATGTTTGGAATTTTTAAAGACCGTCACTGCGCTGCAAGTGTACGCCAACTCTTTACTAATTACCCTACATTCATTGCCCTTCCCGTGATCAACTAGAAAAACGCGAGATACTCTTCGGGGATCGTCCAACGGCAGGACTGCGGCCTTTGGAGCCGTCAATCCTGGTTCGAATCCAGGTCCCCGAGCAAGAACAATTTAAATTAGAAGGGATTATGAAGATTACAGCAAAAATTTTTTCAGGGAGATCGAATCCCAATCTTGCCCACGAAATCGTTGAAATTCTGGGAGTCCCAGAAGGAAAAATATCCATAGGCAATTTCAGCGATGGTGAAATCTGGGTCCGCTTTGAAGAGAATATCCGCGGCGCCGACGTCTTCATCATTCAATCCACCAACTCACCCGCCGAAAACATTCTTGAATTATTGTTAATTCTTGATGCTGCCCGGCGTGCCTCCGCCAAACGGATAACTGCCGTTTTACCTTACTACGGCTATGCCCGACAAGATCGTAAAGACCAGCCGCGGGTACCGATATCTTCCCGATTAATCATGGATGAAATCGTTAGTGCCGGAGCCAACCGAATCGTTGGAATGGACCTCCATTCCACTCAGATTCAGGGTTTTGTTAACATTCCTTTTGACCATCTTTATGCCAAAACTGTCTTCATCGAACCCCTAAAGAAACTGACTCATGGCAAGGATTTTACGATTGTATCACCTGATGTCGGGGGAATCAAATTCGCCCGCTCATATGCGAAAATTCTTGGGCTCCCATTGATAATCATTGACAAACGGCGCCCCCGACCAAATAAGGCTGAAGTCATGAATCTAATCGGCTCAAGCGAGGTCAAAAATGCCTTGCTAATTGACGACATGATTGATACTGGGGGGACTGTTTCACAGGCAGCCCAGCTGCTCAAAGAATGTGGTGCAGAAACGATTACCGTCGTTGCCACTCACGGTCTTTTCTCAGGTAGTTGTATCAAGAGAATCAGCGCATCCCCAATTGACAAAGTCGTTGTAACCAATAGTGTTAACATCCCCCGGGCTAAACGATTCCCAAAATTAGAAATTATATCTGCCTCTCCGATGCTGGCAGAAGCAATCAAACGCATTCATCAGGAGCAATCTATCAGTTCGTTATTCGATTTTTAAATAAAGGGAGATTTTTGAATGAGTGAATACAAATTGAAATCAGAATTACGTAGTGACTATCACAAAACTACCACCAAGCAATTACGCCGCGCCGGCAAGATTCCGGCCATTTTCTATTTTCATCAAGAAGAACCGATTGGACTGAGCGTGGATTTAAAGGAGCTAAAAGCCGGAATTCAGGCTCATGCTCATATCTTCGAACTCCAGATCAATACAAAAAAACAAAAATGCATCCTCAAAGAACTCCAGCACGATCCCGTCAGTGACGAAATCGTCCATGCCGACTTTATGGGCATTACTCTCAAAGAGGAAATTACGGTAATGGTTCCGCTACGGCTTACCGGCTCGGCAATCGGAGTACGGGAATTTGGCGGTATTTTGGAACAGCATCTCTGGGAATTGGAAGTAAAGTGCAAGGCCACTGAAATTCCTGACGAAATCACCCTTGATATTATTAATCTAAACATTGGGGATTCGATTAGCGTAGCCGCGATTAAAATGGAGAACATCGAAATATTGACACCTCTGAATACCTCCATTGCCTCGGTGGTCAAGGCTACCGGCGCTAAAGCGGCCGAGGAGGAAATCCCCGCCGAGGAGATTGAGGAAGAAGAGGGTGAGGAGAAAGAGGAAAAGGAATAGCTTGTAAGTCTTTCATTATGACTAGATTTCTGTGTAGCTGCAATAGTTCGCGACCGATGAAAGTTTCCAAGATCATTATGGGACTGGGTAATCCTGGGAAGCAATATCAGCAGACCAGACACAACTTTGGATTTATGGTAATTGACCACCTGCTTGAAACTTACCAATTAAATCAACGATCATCCGGTAAAAATTATCTCCGCACTGAGGCTATCCTGAACTCCGATAACCTCAATTTGGCTATCTGCTTATGTAAGCCACTCACCTACATGAATCAAAGCGGAGTCGCCGCGCGGCTATTATTAAAGCGCTACCGGTTATCACCTCAAGACCTACTGGTCATCTATGACGATATTGATCTCCCTTTGGGAAAAATCCGGATCAGAAAACAGGGTTCGGCTGGTGGTCACAAAGGACTGCAATCCATTAATGAGCAGATCGCGAGTCAAGCATTTCCCCGCATTCGGCTCGGAATCGGACCCCAGACCGAAGGGGTTGCGGCCGAGGACTTTGTACTGGCACATTTTAACCCTGCTGACCGACAAACCGTCCGATCGGTTGTAAACACAGTCGAGTCTATTCTAAAAGAAATTTTCTTTTGTGACATTGAACAGGTCATGAATAAATACAATCACAACGCTATTTGTATTACCGCGGCAACGGTCTGACAAGTACAATTTTGTTAATTGCACAACTATCAAGACAGTATTTAACATAAGGAGCATAATCTGTGAGGTATTACGAAAATCTATTTATTGTTCACCCCAACTATGAACAAGCAAAGCTCAATAGTATCATTGAATCATTGAAAAAAGAGATTAATGAGCAGCAGGGCAATATTCTGACAGTAGAAGATTGGGGCAAGCGTCGGCTGGTTTATCCAATCGAAAAACAGAAATACGGTACCTATATTCTGATCCAGTATGAATCTGAAAACTCTAAAATTAATCGCGAGATCGAATCCTGGATGAAACTCAACCAGGATATTTTAGCCAATATCACTATCGCCCTTGATAAGAAACCGGAACCACGGTCGAAGGCCCAAACCGATAACGACAACTATGAGGAATAACCAGATCGTTTTGTTATTAACGATAGAAAGGAATTTATATGGCGATTATTAGCAAGAAGAAAATCTGCAAATTTTGTGAAAATCCTAGTGAAAAGATTGACTACAAAAATTACAAAATGCTACGGCGCTTTGTCACTGAACAAGGTAAGATTATCCCGAGCCGAATTACCGGAACCTGCTCTAAACATCAGCGCGAACTGACCAAAGCCATCAAACGAGCTCGCAACATTGCCTTGTTACCCTATGCCTTCGATGTTACCCAAAGTTAAGCTTATTTGAGATAGAGGAGATCACCGTGCGTGTTATTTTACTTCAGGACCATGAAGGACTAGGAAAAAGCGGAGCGGAACTGGAAGTCAAAGATGGCTTCGCCCGCAATTTCTTAATTCCTAAAGGATTGGCTCTCAAAGCCGACCAGAACAATATCAAACGATTACAGGAAATTAACCGGCGCAAAGAATTGAAAAAAGATAAAGAACTGAAAACTGCCCAGAAGCTGGCTGATAAGTTAACAACTCTCTCTCTGACAATCCCGGTTCAGGTGGGTGAAGAAGATCGAGTATTTGGCTCGGTCACTTCGCAGGAAATCGCCCTCCAATTAAAAGAGAAAGGGTATGAAATCGATAAACACCAGATATTACTAGATGAGCCAATCAAAGCTCTGGGTATTTTTGACATTCCTGTCAAACTTCACTCTGAGGTTACGGCTACTATCAAACTCTGGGTTATTAAAGCCTAATATCAATTCTCCCTTTCCTATTTTAACACCCTTAACACCAAGTTAATTCGCCCACATTTCGCAAAATTCCTTTTGGCTGTTGTCACTACGGAACTTGTGAATTGGGCTGTTTCGGAGTATATTTGAAACGATATGGCAGACACATTCGTTAACATTGTGTTTCCATCAATACCGAGGAGGGAATTTACTTATCGGCTACCTCCGGATTATGCTTTACCCGCCTTTCCTGGCCAACGGGTAGTAGCCCCGCTGCGGAATGACCGGGCAATTGGCTTTGTCATCAATTTTACTAACATTCCGCCAAAAACGGTTGCACTGAAAGACCTTTACGAAATTCTTGATCCAGAACCACTGATACCGGATGAACTGTTTCGCTTTCTATTAAGACTAGCACACTACTACTTAGCTCCGGTTGGCAAGGCATTAGCTGCAGCGATCCCACGAGAATATCAGCTCCATAAAAAACGGCGACTTATGGTTACGGATATCCAACCTGACAATCTTCCCGAACCATATGCTGACCTTTATCATCGAATCGCTGCAAAGGGTTCAATCTTGCTATCGAGCCTGACCGCTAAATATCAACGACCAGTACTAATAAAAGGTATCACGGAACTCAAGAGGCTGAAGCTAATTACCGAAACACCAATTTTTAAAGCCACTGAAAAACGCCGTAATTTGGAAAAAACGATCAATCTTGCACCAGGTATTGAAAATCGCTTGCTCGAAATTCAGACACTACTCAAAAAGGCCCCGCGTCAGGGGGAAATAATCAACCACCTGCTTAAAAACCGGTTAATTTCCAATACTGAATTGACTCGCTTTTCAGCTGCCGCAATCAAGTCCCTGCACACCAAAGGCTACATCTCGATTACGGTAACCGACAGGACAGTGGAGCAGTTCTGGAAAAGTTTCCATCTCAAAGAAAAACAGATTCAGTTGACTACTGAACAGAATCAAGCCTTTGACACAATCCTAAAAGGAATCCGCAGCCGAAAATATACAACTTTTTTAATCCAGGGAGTGACCGGCAGCGGAAAAACAGAAGTGTATTTAAAGTTGATCCACGCGGTCATTGCCGAGGGAGGGCGTGTCCTTGTACTGGTTCCTGAAATTACCCTGACCACGCATCTCGCCAGCCGTTTTCGAGGGGAATTCCACGATAAAATTGCCATCTGGCATAGCGGCTTAAGTCATGTCCAGCGCAATGTGCTGTGGAAAGATATTCGCGCCGGCAACTACCCGGTCATCATCGGGGCACGTAGTGCAATCTTGCTTCCCCTGCCGGACCTGCTCCTGATTATTATTGATGAAGAACAGGATAATTCATTCAAACAACAAGAAGCTGAGCCGCGGTACAATGCCCGGGATGCTGCCCTGCTCCGCGCGATGGAGTGTCAGGCGACGGTCGTACTGGGCTCGGCAACCCCAAGTCTTGAAAGCCTTTATAACGTTGCTACCGGCAAATACACTAAGGTCGAACTGACTAGTCGTTATTCTGAGGCACCAACGGCCACAATTCACGTTGTAGATATGAAAGAAGAGTGGCAAAAAACTGGAGAATACAATGTCCCCGTGTCGGCCTTATTGTTAAAAAAGATTCGAGAAAAGTTAGAACTGGGAGAACAGGTTATCCTGCTGCAGAATCGGCGGGGTTACTCCCCCATTATCCTCTGCCCGGATTGCGGTTGGACACCTCGCTGCCGCAATTGCGACATTACTTTAACCTATCATAAAAGCACTTCGCAAATGTTATGTCACTACTGCAATTTATCCGAATTACCGCCGCATAGCTGCCCGAGGTGCCAGTCCACTCACTTTTTATATCCCGGTTATGGCACTCAGCGAGTCGAGTCTTTCCTGCGGGAAAAGTTCCCAAACAGTGAGATTGTCCGCATGGATTTAGACAGTACTCGACGGCAGGGATTTACCCAAAAAGTCATGGAAAAATTCGAAAAGGGCGTGATTCAAATAATGCTCGGTACTCAGATGATTGCCAAAGGGCTCGATTTCCCGAAGGTCACGCTGGTGGGGGTATTGAATGCTGACATTGGTTTATTTATGCCCGATTTCCGGGCTCGGGAACGGGTATTTCAGTTACTCTATCAGGTTGCCGGTCGAGCCGGTCGGGGAGAAATCCAGGGTGAAATTGTCGTACAAACCTTCAATCCCAAGGACACAACTATACGCTGTGCCATCCAGCAAAATTTGCCAAAGTTTGCCGCTCTTGAACTTAACGAACGCAATCCACTCAATTATCCACCTTTCAGTCGCTTAGCCGTTATTTTAGTATCTGATACTAATCTTACTCATGTCGTTGATGCTGCCCAGCAAGTTGTTCAGTACCTACAACCCCGGCACAAGAAAACGGAAATACTGGGTCCAACGCCAGCACCATTAAGTAAAATCAGGAACCGTTATCGCTACATGATGATCATCAAATCCCGGAAAGAGACCGATCCTAACGGTACCCATCTGCGAAATATATTATCCAACTTCCTCTCTTCCGAAACATATAATAAAATTTCTCGCCAGGCTCAAGTCTCAATCGAGATTGATCCTTTGGACTTACTGTGAAATTAAACAATCTCATCATTTTTATTTTAGGAATGTTGATCATCCTTCAGGCAAGTGATCTGCACTTGATTGAAGGAGATATAGAGATTACTTATCCCAAATCTTCCCGGCAGCTTGCTCGTTATACCCTCAATGTTCTGCAGGCAGCTAATCCTGAATACACCGAGGTTTTTGGTCCTGATCACGAGCCAATAAAGTTCAGAATATTCAATTCACAAGACGACTTTTTGCAAGAAACCGCCTCGCTGTTGCCCAATTGGGCTAATGCCGTTACGCTTTTCCCCCAGAAAATTGTCCTGATTAAAACCCCGGACTTAAACCAGTTGACTCTGCGAGAATACCGCCAGGCTGTACGCCACGAACTGGTTCATCTACGGCAGGGGAGTGTCGTACCACTAAATCTCACACCTACCTGGCTTAACGAAGGGATCGCGGTTTATTTGACCGGTGAGTCTAACTTAACCGACCGTATTCTACTCTCCCGGGCAATTGCCCAAAACAGAATTATACCACTAACGGAACTATCCGATTTTCTGAAGTATAATCGCCAGCAAGCCAGTTTGGCCTATATCGAAAGCACAACAGTGATTGAGTTTCTGATCCAAGTTTACGGCTTTGGCGTGTTACATAACCTCTTTCAGAAATTATCTGAGAACAGGAGTTTCGAACAGAGTCTATTCCTGACCACTGGCATCGGACTCGGCGAATTAGATTCTTTCTGGCAGAAATATATCTTAAAACGCTATCGTTGGATATTTCTCCTGGACATTCAGAATATGATTTGGTTAATTTTACCATTGTTGGCCGTATTTGTCTATTTTATCAAGGTTGCCCGGAACAAAACAATCATCCAAAAGTGGAATAACGAAGAAATCGTCAGTCAGACTAAATGAAAAAAACTGCCATCCTTCTGACAATTATTTTACTTATCTCTACCAATCGCCCGGGTCGCGGACAGGCACTTTTCCAAGGCTTAAATCATCCCATCAATGCCCGGGGCTGGGGAATGGGTTCAGCAACCACCAGCCAATTTAACAGCGGCTCGGGACTGCTATATAATCCCGCAACTCTGCCGCTTTCACCTGATCTCTGGCAGCTTAATTACACAAATTTTGTAGTAGATATCTATTCCACTACCAGCTTCATCATTCTTAAAGCACCCGTAAAAGGCAAGATTGGTCTACTAATGCAATATCTTGACTACGGCTCTTTTACCGAGAGAGACTATAGCGGTAGTGAAACAGGTTCGTTTTCAGTCAATGACCTGGCATTCCGACTCAGTTATGGTTTTCAGCTTACGCACCGGCTCAGTATCGGAGCTTCCTGCGGTTATGTCCAATCTAATCTGGACGCTCTGACCGCAAAAGCCCTGCTGGGTTCTTTTGGGTTACATTATTTTGATGAAATCAACAATCTGGCAATCGGGATTAGCTACCATAACTTTGGCACTTTGCTGCAGGGTTACGCCAATGACGAAGAGGGGGTACCAGCGACGGTTATGATTGGAATTTCTAAAAAACTCGAGCACCTGCCAATGATTCTATCAATTGATGCCCACGAAGCATACCAAGCTGAGTATGTGGCTAAAATTGGTGGCGAATTTTTACTCGGTAACTATTTTTTCCTGCGCTGGGGCAGCTCAACCAGACATTTTCAAATCCGTGGCCAGGAAACTCTTAAAAATTTCTTTGCCTCTTCATCTATTGGTATTGGTATAAACCTAAGAAAAATCTATTTTGACCTGGCATTCGTCGGACTGGGAGACACCGGCACCATATCATCTTTCAGTATAACCCAACTTTTATAAATGTGGAGAACCCAATGAAGTACATATTATCCTTGACTTTTCTGGGCTGTATAATTGGAACCGTTATTTTGATTATCAGCTGTAGCTCAAATGAGACATATTATGTCAGTTACGCCCACGATACCGAGCCAATCTTCAAGACGTATTGTAGCCCATGCCACATTAGTGAGGACGCCTCTACGGGTAATCTAAACCTCTCCAGCTACACCTCATTAATGGCGGGCACCAGCAATAATGGACCAGTAGTAGTACCCGGTGATGCTGATCATAGCCTGTTATATGAAGCTGTATCCAAACCGTCCGAAGAACAGAGCGTCCTCAGCGGACGAATGCCTTATGGTTTAAATCCACTAAACTCAACTCAGATCAATCAAATTGAAGATTGGATCAATGAGGGGGCTAAAGACAATTAAGGCGTCCGTCTTCGAAAATAACTGTAACAGCCTAGATTAATTTTGTAAAAAGTACTACCCGGTTTTTAAAAAAGTATATTCTACTCTGATCCAAACATCACCACGAAATTCCTCAAGGGCTTGCTTTAGACCTTGAGCGTCTATCTGATAGCTCTGCACCAGAGCAATATTCAGGAAATTATCCAACTGCTTTACATAGATAAAGATATAACCACCATTTGCCGACCATTGAAATTCTCCGCCCTTTGATCCATATGTCCACACACCCGTGCTGTCCTCATTTAGTTCCAGAGTAAAGCCCGAAAGGTTATAAGGAGAAAAATCTCCGACTTTCACCGAGCTGAGGCTCCAGGTCCCCAGACAGGCTTCATCTATGCCACCATTATCTCTAATGAACATGTACGCTTCTATCTCAGAACTCTCGTTAATGATAGTGGCATCCAGTTGTTCATTAGCGATAACATACCGGGCTATCCGGTTGGGCTGGCTTCCTTGATTAGGAGTAATAATTACATAATCGGCGGTCGTTGACCAGTCAAAGGTCTCAAAATCTTGAGTAGTATCATATTGCAAATCAAAAAGATCATTAATCTGATATGCGCCTATTGAATAGGTCTCTCCAGTACCATCGGTAAAGAATTTCGTCAGCTGCAGTTTATACGCCCGTTCAGCATCAATAGTCTGCTTAGCCAAAACCCAATTCCCGACAAGATTGACATCCTTGTCACCGGAATATTTCACATACAACTCCTCACTGCTACGATCACCCGATGAGCCGCTGAATTTGACAACTTTTTGGTCTCCCCGTAACAAATATTGCGCTGTCCATACCGTACTGTCATTTTCATCTTTGACTGTAATGATACTGTCGGCTGTTTCCCAGGAAAAATTGAAGTGGAAATACTCCTCATTCCCCGGCGCTAAAATTTCATCACTCATTCCGGTCCCATCCGAATTCAAGTAGACAGTCGCTGCAAGACCATAGGATACTCCATCAATTGTCGTATACACTCGATGCCAAATCCCCACCAGCCCGGTATCCTGCTTTTCTTCGGCAATCTCACAGGCTGAGATAAAAATCAGCAGCATTAACAAACCGACTTTCGTTCGAGTTGATTGCTTCATTTTTTACCTAATCCTTTTTTTTACTATAATATAGAAATTTTCGGTGAATATTTGTGCGCTGGAATACAATTATTTTTTAATCCGAATGGAATCCCAATATAAATATATACACAGGATGACATACATACCAAAACCAAGGATTTCGCCCCCGGCAGATTCGGACCAATTGAGCGTGCCGATACCCTTCATTACACTCCAGCCATCCCCCAAAAACTTCTGTCCAACAAAAATAATTAAGGCCGCAACGACTCCCATAATCGCTCCTCCGGCAATAAATCCCGAAGCAATTAAAGTACCTCGCTCCGTCCGCTCCTTGGCAAGAACCTCATCTTTACTACTTTTTGAAACAAGATGAGCAACTATACCCCCCACCAGCAGCGGCGTATTAAGTTGAATCGGCAAATACATACCCAGCGCAAAAGCAAGCGGCGGGACTTTGATAATTTCCAGAATAATTGCCATAAACACCCCAGCCAGATAAAGCGGCCAGGGAGCCTTAACACCCGTCATTAACGGCTTGATAACTGCGGCCATGGCTGATGCCTGTGGCGCCTGGAGCGGCGAACTGCCGCCAAAACCATAGGTCTTATTCAGCAGTAAAATTACTAATCCTACAGCTGCGGCTGAAAAAAGGGTTCCTAAAAATTTGTATTTCTCCTGTTTCATCGGAGTCGTTCCTAACCAGTAGCCAGTTTTTAAATCGGTAATAAAACCGCCTGCCATTGATAGCGCCGTGCAAACTACCCCGCCAATCAGGAGCGCCGCCAGCATTCCCTGATTGCCACTCAAGCCGAATTTTACTAAAATTATAGATGACAGAATCAGGGTCATCAAAGTCATACCGGAAACGGGATTCGAACCAACAATCGCAATGGCGCGGGCTGCGACAGTAGTAAATAAAAAGGCAATAATTGCCACAATCGCCAAACCAACAATTGCCTGACCAAGAGTCACCTTAACACTGAGCAGGAAAAAAGCAAATATTACTATCAGGGTGACAACCAGAATGAGAGTAACCCACTTCATGGATATATCCTTCTGGGTTCTGGTAACCTCCTCACTCTTATCCTTTTTGGTGCTACCAAATAATTCCCGCCCGGCCAGCTGGAAAGCACCAACGATAATTTTGGAAGATTTCAAGATTCCAATGATTCCAGCTGCCGCAATTGCTCCAATTCCAACTGGTCTAACATAAGCTAAAAAGATCGAATCCGGAGTCTGATTAGTAAGATTGGACACAAAACTCACCACCGGTACAATCACCCACCAGGCCAGAAATGAGCCACTTGCAATAATTGCCGAATAGCGCAATCCAATAATATATCCCAAACCGGTCACTGCTGCGCCAATATTGATTTTGAGTACCAGTTTGAACTTATCCACCAAAAAGGCTCCCCACCTAAAAACCTGAGTTGAAACAACCTCTTTCCAAAATCCTAGGCTGGCAATACAGAAATCATAAAACCCGCCAACCAATGCGGCTGATACCAGCACCTTAGCTTGATTCCCGCCACCTTCACCAACGACTAAGACCTCTGTGGTAGCGGTTGCTTCAGGGAAAGGAAATTCGCCGTGCATATCTTTGACAAAAAATTTGCGAAAAGGAATTAAAAAAAGGATGCCTAAAAAACCACCCAGCAGTGAGGCCAAAAAGATCTGCAAATAGCTGGCATTCAGTCCAAGAATATACAAACCCGGAATGGTAAATATTGCACCCGCCACAATTACCCCCGAGCAGGAGCCGATGGACTGAATGATAACATTTTCCTGAAGGGCATTTTTACGCTTGAGTAGCACCGAGGTGCCAGCGGCTAAGATTGCGATGGGAATAGCAGCCTCAAAGACCTGCCCAATCTTTAGTCCCAGATAGGCGGCTGCCATGGAAAAAATGACAGCGTAGAACAAACCCCACAATAACGAATACCTAGTTACTTCAGGAACAATCAGATTATCCGGGATCACCGGCGTATAGGTTTCACCATTTTTGAGCTTCCGATGAGCATTCTCGGGTAACTTCACCTGGACTGATTTCTCCATATTCAACAATCCTCTTAAGAACTAATCATTTTACCTTAATAAAGTAGTTAAAAAGAAACTGGTTTCTCTGCCAAGCATGCAACTAGCATTGATAGTGCTTATTAAAGTCAGGCTAATAGTCAATGCGATTTTTGAATTATATAATGTTTTATCCGATCAGGCACTGAATCGAAGATCTTAGCAACCTCCTCATCTGAAAGGGATTCGAGCCACCCTCTAACCTTCCGCCCGTATTTCAAAGTCCACTCAAAATAAGCCCGTTTCCCAATATCACAGCCTGCTTGCTCACTGCAGATATATTTATATTTTTCCATTTCTGAAATTTGAATAGCCATCTCCTTTTCGTACCGCGAAAGGTTATCAAATTTATCAATCTCGTTCATAAATCAACTTGCGGTCCGACTCTTGACAAAATCTTCTAATCAGTTGTTAATTATTCTATCATTAGGGCTGAAATATAGTTCTGGTAACTAATAGATGCAATGCTAAATTGGGCATCCTCCGGATTCTATTTCGATACCGAAAACACTAATACTGCTGGTTATCTACCCAGCACTGAATAGCTAGAATTTCTATTAGGGAGATAAGATCCTATCCATTATCGGTTTTCTTTGGTTTGACCTTGCCGATCAGCTCACTGGCTTTGTCAGGCACAAAAGTGGCAAAAAGGCCAAAAGCTGCACCTACCACCCCAATAATTCTAATAATTGTCGGATCAAGGATTAAAAGAAGAAGACCAATAATTAAAATGACAATTCCAACACTTCTCATTACTTCCACCCCTTTTCTAATAGTTGGATTTCATAAGTTAATCTAAAGTTGGTAATAGATTCGTCATCTTTGTCTCTCGTTTTGCACACCCAGTTAGTCACGGTAAAAAGTAAAAACATTAAAGACCCTATTAAAACTAACATTGCTACGTCAAAAGGAATTGTAAACTTTTTCTTCTTGGCTCGGCGTGATTTCTTCACAATGTTTTCTTGTTACTCTATACTCGACAACATGCAGTGCTAAAATTCCAACATTGTTTAATTTAGGATTCATTTTACTCACAGTCAATTGCCGACTAACAATAATTTTTAATAAAAATCACATATTTAAAAGTATTGACAAATTAAATGAATATTAGTATACTAACAATGAATGCCATTAGCTTTACATAAGCAGTGAAGATGGCGAATGTAATTTTAGAAGGGAGGAACAATTATGGCTATTCCCAAGGGTAGCATTAACAAGGTTATACTGGTCGGTCATCTGGGAAGAGATCCTGAAGTGCGTTATACCCCTGCTGGTGATGCCGTTGCTGACGTTTCACTGGCAACTACGGAATCAATCAAAGACAAGAATGGGGAGCGGAGCGAAAAGACAGAATGGCATAACCTGGTACTCTGGCGTGCCCAGGCTGAATTTGCCAAAGAATATCTGAAGAAGGGTCAGCTGGTGTACGTTGAAGGTCGGTTGCAGAACAGACAATGGGAAGACAAGGAAGGTCAAAAGAGAAGCCGGTCCGAAATCCAAGTTAATCAAATTGTGACCCTAGGCAGCTTTATCGGCAAAGGCAAACAAGAAGAACCAACGGCGGCTGACGAAGACACTACTGCCGCCGGGGATGAAGAAATCCCCTTTTAGTACACGATCAATGATATTTGAATGAACTGTCACCGATAAACTCCCTAATTATTGAGGTCGGCGGTACTTCATTGTCATCAATCGGAAGAAAATAGGACAGGATGTTCAATAGCCGCTCCGATTCAGGGTGACTGGGATCATCCTCTTGGACTGTCTTGAGAGCCAGCTCGGCGGATTGTTTTAAGATCCCGAATTCATAGGGCAAAGAAGAATTAAACATAACGTCTGCCTTACCCTGGTATTTAAATATATACCGTTTCTCTCCCTCGATTACACTTTTCCAGATATTAATCGTCTGAGCAGCAGAATAACCCCTAAATTTCTGATCCCGGACGATGCGCCGGATCAGCCGGGCATCATGGGTAGGAAACCGATTAATATTATCAAAATTCAGATGGGTCAGGGCACTTATATATATTTTAAATTTATAGCGATCATCAATATCCTGGGTCAAATGCGGATTAATCCCATGGATCCCTTCGATGATAAAGAGAGTATTGGGGTCGGCTTTGATTGGTGACCGTCCGGTAACTTTTTTACCCTGATGAAAATCGTAGATAGGCGGTGTCACTTGCTTGCCAGCGATTAGATCCTTTAGCTGGGTATTTAAGAGTTTCAGGTCCAATGCATCAAGCGTTTCAAAATTGACATTATCACCTTGTTCGCGTAAGATCTCATCGCGGTCCTTATAATAATCATCCAGTGAGAGACTAATTACACGATACCCCAGGACGCGCAGCTGGATATAAAGGCGTTTCATAAAAGTCGTCTTACCTGAAGATGAGGGCCCAGCAGCAAAAATCAAGCGCTTGTCGCCCGGCGATGTATCAATTTTATCAGCAATAGCAGCAATTTTCTTTTCATGCAGGGCTTCAGATATCTTGATCATTTCAGAGATATTGCCACCGGTAACCAGATCATTCAACTGACTGACACATTTTAAGTCTAAGATATTACCCCAGTGTTCTGCTTCATTAAAAATTTCGTACAACCGCTCCTGATCATAAAAAGGCTGAATGGTATGCGGCGCGCCCTCAACCGGACTTCTGAGAATGAAGCCATTTTTGTAATCTCTAATTTGATAAACCTGGATTAGGCCGGTCGAGGGTGCGGGAGGAGATGGCAGCCAGTACCTTTTATCTCTTAAGGTATATAAAACAATATAATTTAAAGCACTATGTTTGATCAAGTTGCCCGTAACCGCGTAACCGTTTTTCGAGAAATAAGCTTGGGCCTCGATGCGGGTACATAGCACTGGCGTTATGGGTAAATCAGCTGCCACAATTGTGTCGAAGCCACGGATTATCGCCTCAAGCGCTTCTGATTCGAGCGGTTTATGATCATCCAACTCACAGTACACTCCATCACACATACTATTTAGTACATACATGGTTCGTCCGGGCAGCACTTTTTCAATTGCGCTCTGTAAAATCAGAATCGCAGCATTTTCATAGGCCCGCCGGGAAGATTCAAAAAAGTCCTTAAAAGTCACGATACAAGCGTTTTCATTGATAGGCTCACTCAAAGAGGTAAAAATACCATTCTTAATCGCCACATAATCTAAGAAAAGCTCATCTGCCTTGTACTTTCGCAGAACTTCCCGGATTGTTTGCCCAACCTCAACCGTCAGCGGTTCACTTCGATCAATAATTAATTCGATTTCTTTCATGGGGCTTAAGTTAGTCAATAAAGTAGCCAAAATAAAGTTTGGTTTTACAATTCGAATGTCTAATTTTACCTCGTTCTATCGTTAATAATGACCGAAAATCTTATCGCGAACTAACGTTTCCAAGGAGATTCATATGACCGCGAATACAGCTGAACTCCCGGTTTACTCAACTGATTTTAAATACCGCCGGGTACAAAATTGGATTATTATTGGCTTTCTCTACTCGTTTTTCTATATGTCACGCTATAATTTTTCCGCTATTGCCCCAACCCTACAGACAGTATTCGGATGGACGAAACTGGACCTGCGGATCTTTGAAATGTTACTGCCTCTTGTTTATGGCCTTTCCGTGGTAATTAATGGTCCACTTGCCGATAAAATTGGTGGCCGCAAGGCTTTCTTGATCGGCGCTGGCGGAGTTATTATCATGAATGGATTATTCGGATCAGCCCACCTTCTAATACAATCGCCAGCCAGTTGGGAAGGTAAAACATTGCTTGGTTCAGCTGTATTATCTTACGGACTTGACAAGATGACCTTGCTCTGGACTTTAGCGATTATCTGGGCAGTCAATGGATATTTCCAATCCTTCGGAGCATTATCAATCGTTAAAATAAATGCTCAGTGGTTTCACATCAAGGAACGCGGCACATTCTCCGCAATCTTTGGGGTTCTGATTCGTTTCGGCTTGATTCTGGCCTTCTCGGGCACGCCGCTAATTGTAAAATATCTAGCCTGGCAATGGGCTTTCTGGATTCCGGCCATAGTTGTAGCAATTCTATTTGTTCTGACTATCTTCTTTGTCAAAGATACACCAGCTGAGGCTGGGTATCCCGAACTCGATACCGGCGACGGTTCGGTAGATGTTAATGAAAAAGTCAGCTTAAAAGAGGTCCTCATTAAGGTTTTTGGAAATAAAATTATGTGGACAATTGCTATTGGATCAATGATGATCGGATTTGTGCGACGGAGTATTGTGGATGCCTGGTGGCCGGTATACTATAAAGAAATGCAAGGGGTTAGTGGTACTGAATTGGCACCGCAACTAACCGCCTGGGGAATCGCGATTCTTGGCATTATTGGCGGATTCGTATTTGGGATCAGTTCTGACCGTGTTTACAACGGGCGCAGGGCACCGGTAATCGTATTCGGGTTTATCGGCATGACAGTTATTCTGACTCTTTTCTATTTCTCTGACCTCTTCCAACTCGGACCCATAGCAGCAGCAATTCTTATAGCCTGTCTTTCCTTTTTTGTCAATGGATCACATGGTATGATTTGTGGAGCTGCCACAATGGACTTCGGCGGTCGCAAGGCAGCCGGGACAGCCGTTGGCCTGATAGATGGTATTCAATACTTGGCTGGTGCGATTGCCGGATGGGCCGTAGGCAATATTACCACCTACTGGGGCTGGCAAGCCTGGAAACTCTGGCCGATTCCATTTGCCATTATCGGGGTTTTGGTCATGTCGCGTCTCTGGAACGTTCTCCCCAAAGGCAAAGTAACCCACTAATCAAAAAGGAGTCATTCGATGAACAATATTTTTGACATTATTATTCTAAATGGTCGCCCGGCATCCGGAAAATCGGAAGTCATAGATTATCTTAAAAAAACCTCTGATGCCGACCGAGCCAGCCGCTTTCATATTGGAAAACTCGATGAGATTGATGATTTCCCAATGCTCTGGACCTGGTTCGAAGAGGATGCTATCCTGGAAAAACTGATGGGGAAACCCCGCATCCACTCCGACAAAGACGGCTATTTTCTCTGGGAATATCTCTGGCACCTGCTGGTCGAGCGCATTTCGATGGACTATTCCAAACGACTGCGCGACCATGAAGATTACTATGCCAATATCACCACGCTGGTCGAATTCTCACGCGGGACGGAGCATGGTGGTTATAAAGAGGCCTATTTGCACCTTTCGCGAGAGATTTTGGAAAAGGCGGCAATTTTCTATATTGACGTACCGTTCGAGGAATCGCTTAGGAAGAATCGTAAGCGATTTAATCCGGCTAAGCCGGATAGCATTCTCGAACATGGCTTACCGGATACCAAATTGAAGCGGCTTTACGAACAATGCGACTGGGAAGAATTCAAGGGCGCCGATCCTGAATTCATAACAGTTAAAGGTATTCAAGTACCCTACGTTGTACTTTACAACGAACCTGATGTCACCACTGCGCGTGATGAAAAATTAGGTGGTGTTCTGGAGAATCTATTAGGAAAATTATGGGTTTTACGAAAGCGTTAGAATTCTCAATAAATATCAATGCTCTTGTCGGGCAGAGTTTCCCTATTTTCCATTTTCATCAATAAACTTCAGCACCTTCTGTTTGAGGATGTTGCGCGTAATCCGAAAAGCCATCAGTTTACGCTCATCATCACCCAAAACCCGAATCGGATCATCAATATACCAGTTGATCCGCTCGTGATCACCCGTAATATTGACGCAGCTGAGAGCCGCGACCTCACATAAAGGAATAACATAGTCGAACTCGATATCGGCGAATTCGTCTATATGCTTGCTATATTGTCCCTCCGTCGTAACATTCATCTCGGCTAATACCTGCCTGGTTAAGGCGTGGATCCCGGCGGGTGTGGTTCCTGCACTAAAGGCTTCGAATTTATCGCCGCCATAAGTCCGCAGCAGTGCCTCAGCCATTTGGCTACGCACCGAATTCCCCGTACAAACGAATAGAACTTTCTTTCTGGTATCATCTGACGAGGAGCTTATCCCATTACCGTTGTCATGTTCTTTTTCAATTTCGTTATTAAATAATTTCGCTAAATCACCCATGTTCCTTCTCTATTTGCAGTAAATATAAAATCTATCAAGGCAATTTCCCAACATCAATTATTTTAATCTGATTTGTGTCACATTAGCTATTGGTTAAATTTAACCATGGATTCATTCGATCGTATAAAGCAACTAGCTCTCCAGTGTGGATTCGTCGCTGTCGGCATCTCGCCACCCTATGTAGATAATCACTATCGGCAAAGGTTACTTTTATGGCTAGAATCTGGCTACCAGGGCACTATGAGTTGGATGAAGAAAGATTTAGCATCGCACTTTGATCTACGTCAAAAATTCCCCTGGGCGAAATCGGCGTTGGTAGTTGCCGACAAATATTATTGTCAGCGGGCATATCCCGGCAATACGGTGCGCATCTCTCGTCACGCATGGGGAATGGATTATCATCTAGTTATTAAACGTAAATTGAATCTACTTTTAAATAATCTTCGGCACGATAATCCGGGCATCATTAGCAAAATATTTGTTGACAGTGGTCCGGCAATTGAGAAAGCGCTTGCCGAGCAAGCTGGTCTGGGATGGATTGGCAAGAACTCGATTCTAATCGTCAAAAACCAAGGCTCGTACTGTTTTTTAGGAATAATTCTGCTGAACTTACCCTTCGAAAATAATTTAAAAGCTGAAAATCTCTGCGGCAGCTGTCGAGCTTGTATGGATGCCTGCCCAACCGGTGCAATCATCGCCCCGGGATTGATAGACGCCCGGCAGTGTATCTCTTATTTAACTATTGAAAAGAAAGGCAATCTTACCGATCTTGAAATATCCAAATTCGAAAACTGGCTTTACGGATGCGACATCTGTCAGGAGTGCTGTCCCTGGAATCAAAAATGGGCTGAGAACAAAACTGATCCAGCCTACCTGAGTCTCTGGAATTATTTTCAAAAAACTGAACCAGAATGGTTGGCAATTACCGAAGAGGAATTTAGATTGCAGTTCAAACAAAGCTCGATTGGGAGATTAAAGTATAATAGATTCTATCGTAACCTACGGGCCCTGCTTGGTAAATAATTTTCGTAAAATAATTGAAAGAATTAAATTTAAATATGAGTAAAAAACCCAATATTGAAGCAATCACTTCCATCGCCGTGGATGCGATGGGGGGTGATAATGCTCCTGAGGAGATAGTAGCAGGAGCAGCTGCAGCCACAATCGAGTCCCCGGTTCACGTAATCCTGATCGGTGATGAAAATCAGATTAACCGGATACTAGATAATACCGAATATAATCATGACCAGATCGAAATTGTGCACACTGATCAGGTCGTTACCATGGATGATACACCCCGGGAAGCCATTCGTAACAAACAAAATTCATCCATGTTGCTGGCTGCAAAATTGTGTGCCGAAAACAGAGCCCAGGGAATGGTTTCAGCGGGTAATACCGGCGCTTACGTTCTTGCCGCATCACTCAACATCCCCAGAATATCGAGAGTCCGAAAAACCGCAATTGCCTCGGTTTACCCTACCAGAAATGCCCAAGGGCGTAAGGATCACTTCTCTTTGATCCTGGATATTGGTGCAAATATTCACTGCACCGCTGAAGATATGATTCAATTTGCCCTGATGGGAAAGATTTACGCCTCTGACATCAAAGGAATCCAAAATCCGACGGTAGCACTGCTAAATATTGGCAAAGAGGCTTACAAGGGTGGTGATTTGTTGAGTAAAGTTTACAAAATGCTCAGCGAGATGCCGGAAATTAATTTTATCGGCAACATTGAGGGTAATGACGTTATGTTAGGCCTTTCCGATGTCGTTGTAACCGAAGGATACGTCGGCAATATCGTAACGAAAACCATTGAAGGAGTTGCCGAAACACTCTCGCATCTGGGACGCTACGCTTTCAAACGACGTTTTCTATGGCGCCTAGGACTGATTGCCCTATCCAGCGGCATTAAGCAGCTCAAAAGCACTACCGATTATTCCGAATACGGCGGGGCACCATTTTTAGGCTTCAAAAAAATAGTAATCAAAGCTCACGGGCGCTCAAAGGCCAAAGCAATTACCAACGCCATCAAACTGGCAGCCAAATCCCATCGGGATAACATCTGTGGTAGAATTGAACAAGAGATCAATAAGTGCGAATCCTTCTGGTTGTCCTACGGCAGCAGACTAGCGTCAAACATCGCAAAATAAACAAGAAAATCTACACCAAGCTTAGCGGGAAGGAATCTCTATCCCCAGCGATTTTAGCTTGCGCGATAGATTGGACTGCTGCAAACCAAGCTCAACCGCAGCACGACTGATATTCCAGTTGACGGATTTCAATTTTCTCATAAGATAATGTTTCTCAAAAGCAGCTTTAGCCCGATTAAAGTTCGTTTCGGTAATAAATTCGTCAGTAGATTTATCGGTCAGAGCCTCAGGATGTAAATTAGGTAATACATCACCCTTGCTGATGGTCCTGTCCTCAGTGAGAATGTAAAGCCGCTCAATCAGGTTCTTAAGTTCGCGAATATTCCCGGGATACTTGTACTCATACAGTAGTTCAAGTGCGTCCTTTGAAAAAGATTTTTGCGCAACCTTCATTTCCCGGGCATAGTACGCCAGATAATAGTCAATCAGAACCGCGACATCGCCCTCTCGTTCTCTCAAGGGTGGTAAAAAAATCGGGACGACATTCAGACGGTAAAACAGATCTTCTCTAAATGTTCCCTGTGAGACCATTGCCTTAATCTCACGATTAGTGGCAGCCAGAATCCGGACATCAATTTTAATGCTCTGATTACCGCCGACCCGTTCAAACTGACCCTGCTCTATGACTCGTAGAATTTTCGATTGAGCATCAAGATTCATATCACCAATTTCATCCAGAAAGAGGGTACCGCCATTTGCCATTTCCAGCTTTCCCGGCTTACGACGATCAGCACCGGTAAAAGCACCCTTCTCATAGCCAAAGAGTTCACTCTCGACTAATTCCTTGGGAATTGCCGCGCTGTTGAAAGTCACAAACGGGGAGCTTGATCGCTGGCTCAGTCTATGAATAGCATAAGCCACCAGTTCCTTGCCGGTTCCGCTCTCCCCCGTAATCAGCACCTTAGCATCGGTTTTGGCAACCCGGGTAATCATCTGGCGGACGTTGTTAATTTGGGGTGACTCACCAATCAGTTGATAGCGGAGCTCATGTTCTTCTGTCCCAATGATAGATTTTTGCAACAGCCTGCGTTTCTCAGTTAGGTTTTGAACCGTGATCAGAATTTTAGGCATTGACAGTGGTTTTTCCATAAAGTCATAGGCACCCAATTTGACCGCTTTTACCGCAGTGTCAATATCACTATTACCGGAAATCATCAGGATATCTATCTCTGGATTCTCCTTTTTAATCTGCTGGAGTGCTTCGATGCCATTCATTTTAGGCAGTTTCACATCGAGAAAGATCAAATCAATCGGATTCTTTCCAATTTGTCGAAGTCCCTCTTCACCACTTTCCGCCATTAAGACCTGATGCCCCTCATCCCGCAGTAAATTCGACAAAGAGAGGCGAATGTTTTTTTCATCATCAACAATGAGTATTTGCATTAGCTAATCCATTTTATTCATTAGTTGAAATTATTGGTAAACTAATCGTCACGGTAGTCCCACCGGGAGATTGGGAAGCAATTGCTACTTCGCCTTCGTGATTTTCCACAATTCTTTTGACCACCGCCAGACCGAGACCGGTACCTTTGCGCTTTGTGGTAAAGTACGGCTCAAATATTTTATGCATATCTTCAGCCCTTACCCCCGGTCCATTATCCTTAAAAGCGATTGAGAAGCTGGATTTTTCAATGCCGACGGATATGGTGAGTTTACCC
>CAZJIU010000001.1:0-23031 GCA_964546145.1 uncultured bacterium | reverse complement strand
ATTGGAGTAAGCGGATTTTTAATTTCATGTGCCATGACCCGCGCAATCTCTTTCCAAATCAGCTGCTTCTCCGCCTCGATTGCCCGCTGCCGCTGCCGATTAATTTCCCGAACCATCTGGTTAAAAGAAATTATCAGGTCATTAATTGGTGAGAAACGGTTTTCCCGAACCTGAATGTCGGTATCACCGGCGGCAAGCGCCCGGGTCGCTGCCTGCAATCTGCGGAGCGGTCGTGTAATCAGATTGATTGATAATAGAAATATGATCAAAACCGCCAATAGCACGAAGACAAAAATATAAATCGAGTAGATTGTCACCTCTCTGCGATAAAGATCTACGGCGAGATCAGTCCGGGACTGATTAATCATTAAGGCCTCTATCTCCTGTTTGAATTTCTCAATTTCTCCCGGCGGCAGATTAGGTGCGTACTTATCATACAAACGATTTAACTGAAGAGTGACATCCTGCTGGGAAATCCGCTGCAAGAAAGAGTTAAAACTCTTCAAGAAAAACATCCGTGTAAACAGGATCGAAATTACTAAAAGGAGCAAAAATACGACGATTATCTGGATTCTAAAAGATGGCAATAATTTTTTCATATTATCGGATAAGTTACTGCACAAAAATTGTCGAATTAAAGCTGCTGGTATTTACGATTGGACAGTGATTATTCCAAAAAAGCATCAAGTCGAGTTCCGATTCCCCGCCAATGAAAGTAATATTCTCAAGCAATGCGGTCAGGCGAATATAGTACTGCTGCCCACGCTTTAAATTCGAGGAATCAATGATCTTCACATCCTTAAGAGTCGCAAGATTTTGATGAACCTGGGCGATGTCTTTCAATAACAGGTGTGTCTCCCTTTCTGACAAATAGACTTCGTATTGTTTGTCCAATAGATTATACCGCACGGACCGGAAAAATTCTTGCTTCAGAACAAGTTTCCTAGCCTTTTCACTAAAAAGTTCAGCTTCAAACCTCACAATGACCGACTGACCTGAGGAGATTACCTTATCCAGCTCTTCGGTATAGCAATTCTCAAGCGTGGCTGACAGATATAGTGAATTCCCCACTACTTCAAACTGAACATCAGTGAATATCGGCTCAATGCTCTCAATAAATGGGAAAATCAATGAACCAATTGAGATAATGGTCGTGATGAGTCGGTCTGCAATTGTGTCAAACATGATCTTCGATAGGAAGCTACATCATTGTTTCTTTTTATTCAATAGTTTTAGGTAAAATCAAAATCCTCATCAAAACAAACGCGCCCTTTGGGGGCGCGTGCGGTGGGGTATTGGGGAGAGAAAAATGTCAAACGAAAATTGAACTCAATTTATAATAAGAGCTGGACCGACGGAGAAAGTGAAACCGCCAATCGAAGAATTTGGTGATTCAAGGACATTGGATTCCCGATCATGGGTTGCTACTCTCCAGCCATTATATCTTGGTATTCCATAGAAATAACCAACCTTAAATTGGACACCAAAATCACCGGCCAAACGCAATAACAGGGCGGCGTTTGGCTGAATAATATAGTAACCCTTCTCAACACTCAGGTAGTTCTGCTTTTGATCTACCAGGGTCTGATTAATCTGATTCCAGCCGACATTGCCATTATTCTGGTAGAGTGCTAATTCCGTCTCCATGAATCCACCCAGGATTCCGGCTGACAATACCAACCGATTAAAAAACATAGCTCTAGCATCGAGGGTCATGCCCCAATAACTCATACTATAATTCAAATTGCGCTGGAATGTCTGTCCACCTTCAGTGATCAACCGATGCCGGTCTATATTACCATTAGCCCGGGCAAAGCCAACCTGAACTGCGTCACCATGATCACCCGGCACAATCTGGAAGCCATTTAGTTTCAATCCCTGGTAAATCTTATTATTGACCGTTTTGCCCTCCAGTAGAGAGGAGTATCCTAAACCTTCTATCAGATTGAAAAATTCCCTGTTGTCAGGCGCATAGAACGCCAAATCCCAGGCGAGAACCCCTTGACCAAAACTGGAGTAGTATGGGTATTTTGTAGTCTCGATATGAATCTCGGGTTCTACTTCCTTCTCTTCTTCAACTGGTGAGATAGGCTCGGGTACTGCCGCCAGTACAATACTAGTCTTTATCATTTTGTTGTTACGAAACAGGATTATAGGTACCGTATCGCCAACGTTATGAGTTTCGATCAGCTGCGCAAATTGATCATTATATTGGACTTTGTCTTCACCGACACTAGTAATGATATCGGATTCTTTAATTCCGGCAGTTTCCGCCGGTCCACCCGGCTTGACCTCATCGACGTAAGCACCATAGTTATATGGATAATGCATATCCTGCGCCTTTTCAAAATCCATATCCCACCCAAAAACTAGTCCGACATAAGGCTTGGAATGGGGACCGGGTTCGATAGCAAGGGTATCGGCGGTAAGCGTATCTTCTGGTGAACTCCAGTACAGTTCTACCTCCTTCTCCGGCGTCTGTTCATCATTGGTGATTGTCTGAGCAAACATAATCCTGGAGATGAATAAGAGCCACGAGATAATCATGATGATCACACAGTATTCAATGGATTTCTGAATTACTAAACTCGGGTTTGATTTTAAATTTTTCATTGTATTCCCTTTCATATTCATACTTCTAAGAATTGACCCAATTAGAAACCGAACCAAGGTGAGATACTAATAGTCAAGCCGTTAAGCGAAGTTTCATTACTAGGGCCAGCAACATCATACTTTTCGTCATGGAGAATATTACGCCAGCCACTCTTAGAATAGCTAAGCATATACCCCGCTTCGATCTTAATCCAAAAGACCGGCAAAACCCGATAAGTCAAGGCTATGTGGGGCTGGAGTAACAAGTAATTTTTCTTAAATTGCAGATAGCTATTATACGAACTGGTTGAGTCAATATCGCCCCAGGCAATATCTTGCTCAGTCTGGTAAACCTCAATTTTAGAGCCGCCACCTCCGAGCATTAACCCATAAGACAGTAACCATCGATCACCAGTACGTAATCTTTTATCGAGGGTAACTCCACCCAATCCGGAACGGTAACGCAGAGTACGCTCAACCGGGGTATTGACATCAACAGTGTAGGAGCATTGTTGAGTTGACCCCGTCCAGCCACCAAGGCCGCCAATAAAATAACCATCGCCTATTAAACCCTGCAACTCAAATCCATGATATACAGAATTCAAAGGTGATAAGGCTTTTACCCCTAAATCCTCGAAAAGATTGTCAACTGTGGATAGATCAGTGTTTAAGTACATTGGCCGATAGGAACCACCACCCAGACCTGGGCTTTTCAGCATCACCTTTCTGTCAAATACAGAAGAACGTTGCTCTGACTCCTCTTTTGCAGGAATTAGCAGGATTTTTTGATAAGTTTCACCACCTCTAAAATACTTGATTGAAATACTGTCACCAATTGCTCTATCAGTCAGCATATCTTCCATATGCGCCAGATATTTGACTGGTTTACCTTCAACCTCAAAGATAATATCACCCCGTTCGAGACCGAACTTGGCACTCTTCTCGCGAACACCGCTGACGAGTACTCCATAATTGGCAGGGTAATTCAATTCATAGACATCCTTAAAGCTTACGTTATCCAGGTAAAATCCCAGTTCTGAATCTATTTCCTTTTCCTTTTTTAATTCGCTTTCACTTGGACGGCTACCGACAAACCAGCTCTCTAGCTCTTTTGCCGCGATCTCGTATTGCTTTCCCAAATTGTATTTTGGTTGTGTTTTGGATTCCTGACCTTCGTCCGCCAGCGCAGGATGACAATAAAGGGCAAGAATCGAAAATGGAATTAACAGATACTGGATGAATTTTCTAATGGACAATCTCATTTTTTTAACTCCTTTTTTAAATATCTGCCATAGTCTTTCTCAATTAAGATGCCAGAAAATTAGATACAAAAATTTCTCGACGTGAAAACATATTTTAAGCACCAAATTCCAAGAAAATTCCGAAAAAATTATATCATATTGACATAGCAAATTGAATCAAAATGATATAGTATTAATCAGTTTAACATGGGAAATTTCAGTGCTGGTTAATTAGCTATTGTAACAATTAGTTAAAACCGATATATTCACTGCAACAGAGATAAGACAGGAAAGCGAATATGTCAAAGTTTTCGCTGGTTAAAAGCGCTGCCGTTTTGGGGATTGACGCCTACATAGTAAATGTAGAATGCAGTCTAAGCCGAGCCGAAGTACCCCGATTCATCACTGTTGGTCTACCCGAGGGAGCAGTTAAGGAGAGCAAGGAGCGGGTTACCTCGGCCATTAAAAATGCTGGCTATTTCATTCCAAGCAACAAAGTAGTAATAAATCTGGCTCCAGCTGATATCCGCAAAGAGGGCAGTGCGCTCGATTTGCCAATAGCAATTGGAATCCTGAGTGCGGCAAAAATTGTGTCTACTAATCTTTTGAATGACTATGTAATTTTAGGTGAGTTGTCGCTGGACGGCTCACTCCGCAGCATCAAAGGCGCATTACCAATAGCAGTCTCGATCAGCAATACCGATATCAAGGGAATCATTCTGCCCGAAGAGAACGCAAAAGAAGCAGCCATCACCGGCGGGCTCACTGTTGTAGGCATCAAATCTTTGACAGAAGCCATTGATTTTCTTAACGGCAACCTCACTCCCAAGCCGATTACGGTGAACGTCCAGGAACTATTTGAGGAGCATCGTAAGTATGTTCTGGATTTTGCCGATGTCAAAGGTCAGGAGCATGCCAAGCGGGCACTGGAAGTTGCAGCTGCCGGAGCCCACAACATCATTATGATCGGGCCGCCTGGTTCCGGAAAAACTATGCTGGCAAAGCGGTTTCCGACTATATTGCCTAATTTAACTCTGGATGAAGCTCTTGAAACTACAAAAATTCATTCGGTTGCCGGACTTGTACCGCCGGGAGAGGGAATTATAGCAATCCGCCCTTTCCGATCACCGCATCATACAATTTCCGATGCAGCACTAGTAGGCGGAGGAAAAATACCACGTCCCGGCGAGGTTAGTCTCAGCCACCACGGCGTGCTTTTCCTGGATGAATTACCGGAATTTAAAAAGAATGTGCTAGAAGTCCTGCGGCAGCCTATGGAAAACAGGATAGTAACTATTAGCCGAGCCCAGATGTCGCTCTCCTATCCTGCTAACTTCGTCCTGGTAGGAGCGATGAATCCTTGCCCCTGTGGCTATCGCACCGATCCAAATAATGAATGCACCTGTTCCCCAGGTCAGATACAAAAATATATGTCGCGAATATCGGGTCCTTTGATGGATCGGATTGACATTCATATCGAGGTGCCAGCGGTGAAAATCTCCGATCTGTCACGCAAGGCTCCCGGTGAATATTCCAATAAAATCCGCGAACGTGTTCAGGCAACCCGGTTAATTCAACTGCAGCGTTTCAAAGAATACAAAGGGATTTACGCTAACGCCCATATGGAAACGAAGTTAATCCGCACCTTCTGCATGATTGACAAAACTGGTGAAACCCTACTCCATAACGCAATCAGTAAATTAGGATTAAGTGCCAGAGCCTATGATCGCATCCTGAAGGTTTCACGCACGATCGCCGATTTAACCAGATGTGAAAATATTCGCCCGGAACATTTAGCTGAAGCTATCCAGTATCGCAGTCTTGACCGACAACTTTGGCTGTAGTACTTCTGTCCAAGTAATCGTTAGTGCCGAAAAAAGACCGTGCCAATGTTTTTAAATCCTGTTACTCAATAAAAATATAGCTTATCAGAGAAGTTCCACAAATTATTTTTTGTGAATCAGCTTCAGATTGCCTAATCTATTCGGGATGATTATTAAAACATTGAATGTTTTTTATCAATAATTTCAAAATGTCTCTATATCCGATCAAAGGACATACGTTGATTAAATGAAAAACTGGCTAAAGGCAGCTCTAGGTTTATTGATCCTATCAATGGGATTCCACCTTCTTGCAGCTTCCGGTGGTCGGATCAGCGGTTATATTCGCGAAAAGGGCAGTGGTGAACCATTAATTTACGCCAATGTTGTTCTGGTTGGGAATGAACTAGGAGCTGCCAGCAATAATTACGGCTACTACGTAATCAGCGGGGTACCATCAGGAAAATATACGCTACGAGTCACCTATGTGGGTTACAAGGAACAGGATCAGGTAATTCAGGTAGCTACTCAACAGGATCGGCGGCTTGATATCTACCTCGAAAAGGAGATTATCCAGGGGGAGGATGTGGTGGTCACCGCCGAGAGGGCACGCTTTAAAGAAAAGGTCGAAATCAGCCGCACCAACGTCTCGTTCCGCGAGATCAAATCTACCCCGGCTTTCATTGAGTCTGACCTATTCCGTTCACTCCAACTTTTACCCGGAGTTACCACCCAGAATGATTTCTCCGCCGCATTGATTGTCAGAGGAGGTAGCCCGGATGAAAATCTGATTTTACTGGATGGCACCGAGGTCTATAATCCCTATCATATTGGAGGTGTATTTTCGACATTCAACGCCGACGCGATTTCGGATGCCGAATTTCTGGCCGGTGGTTTTCCGGCCGAATATGGCGGACGGATATCATCGGTACTAAACATTACCTCCAAAGAGGGTAACGCCAGTGGTGGCTTATTGACTAAAAACACACCCTTGGGTAAGTATTGGGATCTGAGCGATGCCAAAGGCGAAGTGAGCGTACTGAGCAGTAAAATATTATTGGAGGGACCATTATACCGGGGCTCCTGGATGCTGTCTTTGCGTCGAACATACTTCGATCAAATGGCAAGAATTTATTATCTCTTCAAAGGTGAAGATCAGAACTGGACCTATTACTTCTGGGATGGACAGCTGAAGTTGATCTCTGATCTAAATTCCCGCAACCGGTTATCCATCTCGTCATTTAACGGCTCCGACCGTCTGGCATTTGAATTCGACGAAGAAGATGCGGGGATCAAATTCGACTGGGACTGGGGCAACAACACCTCCAATGTACAGTGGCGCTATGTACCCAATTCCCGTTTATTTTCTGAGTTAACCCTGGCACAAACCTTTTATGATTTCGATGTCAATTTAGAGCTCAGTGTAACTGATAGTATAGCCGGAACCTCAAAAAACAAAATCACCGTTTTCAACCAAATCAAGGATCTCAGTCTCAAGGAAAAATTGTATTTCTATATCAGCCGCCATCATACCGCAATCTTAGGAATGGAATATAAAATTCTTGGATTATCCTTTAAGTACCGCCTAGACAATCTGGTGCTGTTCCGGATGTCGCAAAAGCCATCTATAATGGCTTTTTACATCCAGGATCAGTGGAAACCGAATGCTCTCTGGGCGTTTCAATTTGGATTGCGGGTCAGTAAATACGAACTGCACCGGCAGCTATATTACGAGCCACGCCTCGGACTGAAATACAATCTGACCGAAAATACCGTACTAAAAGCCAGTTATGGCAAATATTACCAGTTCCTCTTTACCACTAACGACGAAAACGAAATTTTAAGAATCGTTGACTTCTGGGAACCAATCCAAAAAAATAACCAAGCGGAGAGCAACCAGCACCTAATCGTGGGGATTGAACAATGGTTAAAAGAAGGTTTCACTGCCTCCCTGGAAATATATTACAAGCCTTACAGCTACTTACTGGTCACTAATCCAAACAACAATCCCTCAACCAATGAAGATGATTATATCAGTGGTGTTGGCAAGTCTCAAGGACTGGAGTTAATATTGCGAAAGATTCATGGCAAACTGACCGGCTGGATCGGGTATTCTTTCAACTTAGTGGAAAAACAAATTGATTTTAATGGCGACGGTGAAACCCGGAAATCCGAAGGCGAAATCTACAATCCGACCTATCACCGTCCCCATAACCTCAATATTTTCCTTTCCTATAAAATCAATAAGAAAAATACAATCAACCTCGGCTGGACCAGTTCCAGTGGGCAGCCCTATACTCCAGTAGTTGGAAAAGTATTCACTCAAAGTGGCTACGGTAGTCTTGAAAATCCTTACCAAAACTTAGTTAATATAGATGGCTTAAAAAATTCAGCCCGTTATCCCAGCTATATGCGCGGTGACCTCGGCTGGGTCCGCAAAATAACACCCTTTGGTATCCAAGGTAAATTTAAATTGCAGATTATCAATTTCACCAATCATTTCAATGTACTGGTATATAACTGGAATCACCGGCGGTCTCCTTCCAAGGTTACAGCAATTGGTATGTTTCCAATCATCCCAACTTTTGGAGTTGAATTCGACCTATAGGAACGATGCGAACACCAAATCAAAGAACCGGAATATTCATCATAATAACGCTGCTAGCAATTGCCGGTTGTGAAAAAGATTTGAGCCTAAACGAGTTCGAGAATGACTTCGGTTACTATACCCTAGAATTGCGGGTTGAGGCAATTTTGGATGCAACCAATCCGGAAAAATCTATTGTGCGGCTCGACCGGAGCATTACGATTGACGATACAACCGTGTACAATGGGCGTGATGATGACGGCGACTGGTGCACATTTAGCGATCTGAATAATAATGGTCAATGGGACTCCGGCGAGCCCTTAAACGACGATGTTGGCCGAGACGGCATGCCGGCAAACGAATATCTCCCACGCGATAAGGGTGAAGGCAATGGCCGTCCCGATCCGGGTGAGCCACACGTTGATGAATACGATGAAATTATTCCCCATTTGCACGATTCGACAGCGACCATTATCCTGAGCAATATCCAGACCGATTCACCCTACTATGGCCAGACTATCGAGTTCATCTGGAATTCCCGGGCAGACTCATTCCAAACTGTTCGGGAGCAGCAAGAAAATTCAGAAGAAGTAACCATAATTGAGACAGTATTCTATGGGGGTTATTGCCCGCTCGGCAACAATAACTTATATAACAATTGCGAATATGAGATCAGCATCAATTCCCAGACTTTCGGTTTAATAATAACCGGCAGTACAAGTACCATTCCAGCAGTGTATTTTTTAACCAATTTCCCCCTCTTCCCGGCGACGATGGTTGGTGATACGATGGTATTCGCTTATAATGCTGGCGGGCAGGTTTTCTGGGAATCGGACCCGCGGTGCGCGGTCTACTATATAAAACTGGAACAAGTTGAACAGCTAGACTCGCTGATACTGCTGTATGATCATCCCAATTACCCCTTAGAGGACTTGAAAGCCTACAACCAGGGACGACCGGTTGGAGTGGAACCAATTACGGCCGATATCGTGCCTGGTTTGTACCAACTAACCGTCAGTGCTCTGGATGAAAATTACGGGAGATATTATTATTCCAATCTGCCCTTGAAAGACTCCGAAAAGTCGAATCTACGCGACCAGTACGGCAAGCCGGTAATGGGAGTTGTTGGCTCGAAAGCCAGTAAATCTATCTTCATCCGCATCAAATAGAGATTAACATCTTTTTGGAATCCTCATCATAAGACATTAAATTCATCCCCGCCGTGGTGGAGCAGTGATACTAAAAACCCTTAATTTAAGCAAGCGCTTTGGACATCGCTGGGCAGTCAAGGACCTGAATTTAGAGGTCGAAAAGGGGCAGATATTCGGGTTTCTTGGACCAAATGGAGCCGGGAAGAGCACTACAATCCGCATGCTGCTGAATCTGATTCGGCCAAGTTCAGGATCTTTTGAATTATTTTCAAAAAATGTTAAGAGTCACGGACAGAAGATTTACACTCGCATCGGCGCTCTGGTCGAAAAGCCCGATTTTTATCTTTACTTATCCGCCGAAAAGAATCTTCATTTCCTAGGTGCCCTGAATGGTGGCGTTTCCCGTAAAAGAATTTATGAGGTTCTGGAAATTGTCGAACTTGCCGAACGGGCAAAGGACATGGTCAGAAGTTATTCCCATGGCATGAAGCAGCGGCTGGGCATTGCCCAGGCATTATTATGCTATCCGGAACTGGTAATTCTGGATGAACCCACATCTGGTCTGGATCCACAAGGAATCAAAGAGATCCGCGAACTGATTATCCGCCTGGCGCATGAACAGGGAATGACAATTTTTCTTTCCTCCCATCTGCTCCATGAGATCGAACAGGTCTGCACTCATATGGCTATCATTGATAAAGGGATCATGGTAGTTCAGGGTGACGTTCATAACCTCCTCCGCGAGACCGACTTTTTCGTAACTGAAGTCCAAGTAAATGAACCTCAAAGAGCATTCGATCTGCTGCAGCGGGAAAATTGGGTGCACAAAGTTGCCCTTGAAGATGGATTACTCAAAGTTCAGATTCCCGGTGAAAGTCGCCCGGTATTAACTGAATTTTTAATCAAGAATGATTTTGCGGTTTCGGCTATTGTTCCGCGCACCTCACTCGAGGATTATTATCTGTCCTTATTGAAAGTAGTAAATCCGGTAAAAAAGTAATGGTATTCCTGAAAAATATCTACTATGAAATTTTTAAGATTTTTAGCAAGTCACGCACTTATATTGGTTTTGCCACCATAGTTATCTTGATCCCGATTATCATGCTCTTGGTGCACAAATATGGATTCGATGTTCAAGATCAGGCCCTAAAGTCTCTCGGCAATACCTTTGTCTTCGTCGGCTCATTGGTAAATGGATTATTGGTATCGTACTATCTGATGAATGTTCTCTGGATTCATTTTCCCTTCTTTATCGTTTTGGTTGCCGGCGACATCATGGCTGGTGAAGGGGCAGCCGGAACTTTTCGGATTCTACTGACCCGACCAGTAAGCCGCTTCTGGATCATAACCGCCAAATTCATCGCGACCTTTTTCTACACCTGGGCAATTGTCTTCTTCCTGGGAATTTGCAGCCTGGGAATCGGCATGTCGTTAATTGGCGGAGGCGATCTATTCGTCTCTGACAAAGGGATCTTGATCTTATCGCAAAGCCAGGCAATTAGCCGGTTTCTATTAGCCTATTCTCTGGCGGTAATAGTCCAGATGGTCGTCGCCTCATTAACATTTTTCTTCTCGAGTATGACAAGTAACGGAATTGGTCCGATAATCGGTACTTATGCGGTGTTAGTAGTTTTCTACATTCTCTCGGTATTGAAAATAAGTGCTCTGGAAACGATTCGCCCGTATCTTTTTACTTCCTATTTCGACATATTTTTCGCCCCATTTTCCGACCCAATACCATGGGGAGAAATTGTTCACCATATCAGCTTACTAATCTGCTACATTGTAGGATTTTATCTTGCCAGTACAATAACTTTCTTAAAAAAAGATATTACTACCTGATGAGCAATTTAAAACCAATTTTGAGGTTTCACCTAGGAATGGCAATTATCGGATTGTCAGCAAGACTTGTGCTGGCGGTCAGTCAATCTGCCCCAGATCCGCAGAAAATAATAGACCGGGTGCAGTCCACCTATGAGGCGATAAATGATTATCGTGTTACCGCTCACGTTAAAGTAGATATTCCCAATTTGCGGATGCCTGATAAACGGATAAAAATTTTATTTAAAAAACCTGACCGGATAACAATTCAGACCAATGGTTTTGCGTTAGTACCCAAAATCGGCTTTATACCTATCTTGGATACACTACTAACTAACAAAATGACGGTTAAATTCAAGAACACAATTCAGGAGAACGGTAAAACTTTGCACCTGCTGGAATTCACTCCAAAACAGCAATCGGAAGATGCTTCTATTACCATTTGGGTCGACACCCAGCGCTGGACGATTGAAAAAGCCCTACTGCGTTTGAAAGATACCGGTGAATCGGTAATGAACTTTTCCTATCGCCAAATTGACGGCTTCTGGCTACCCGAAACCACCAGCGTTTATATTCATATGGAACGGGGTATTCCCATTCTCAACCGCCCAACCATAGATAGTCCAGCGGGTAGCTTCAATCGGAGCAACCTAGGCAATAAGGAACCGACGGATGGACAGGTAATCATCTATTTCAAAGACTATCGTATTAATCAAGGCATAGCCAACTATTTATTCGAAAAGTAACAAGTTGAATTCCCAATAGATAACTGACAACTCTTTGCATTTGCGATTGTAATTACTTAAAATCAATTGTGGCCAGTGGTTTAAAATTTAAGCAGAGTAACTCATGACGCAATTGGAAATTACGATCTTGGGAATCATTCATGCCCAACCCAGTCATGCCTATAGTGTTGAGAAAGTAATCGAGGACAAGGGCATTCGCGAACGTCTTGATATTGGCTTTTCAACTATCTATTCAACCCTGAAAAAGATGGAAAAAAGCGGCTTGCTGGAAAGCCATTACCATCCTCAGGAAAACTTACCCGGTCGCCGCATTTATACTATCACGCCAAAAGGTAAAAAACTATTATTGGACGAAATTAAAAAGGCTCTATCTCAGCCCCAGCGGGAGCCCTCGCTCTTCGAAACCGGACTTATGTTTGGTAGCTATCTATCGAAGGAGGAAATCAAAGAGGTCCTTTCACTATATGATTCCGAGCTAGGGCGCTTAATCCAGACGAAACTGCGTGAAATGACCGGCATCAAGAGTTCAAATTCCCTCGAAAGGGCAATGCTCTCAAGACCACTTTCTCTCTGGCAAGCCGAGCGCAAGTGGATCAGGGAACTGCTGAACTTTTTATAAAAATTGAAGAAAGGGTGAACTATGCAAAACTGGATAGACTATATGACCGCCAATCCGATCATTGCCATAGCATTGGTGGTTGTTCTAATCCTGTTTATTTTTATGGTATTCAAGAAACTGATTATCTGGGCAATTATTTCTTTTGTAATTCTGTCAGCAGCTTCCGGATTCAGTTACCATGAAGCTCAAAAAGCACCAAAAGAGGTAAGAGCCCTGCTAAAGCGCGGTGAAGAGCTTAAAAAGAAAATCCTTAAAGAGAGTAAAAAAACAACGGCAAAAGTCGTTGATGAAGCCCAAGAAATAATCGAGGATGAGACCAGCGAACAGTAGCCTCCTTGACTAAACATCAGACCCAATGGCAATTATTACTGGTCTTAATTATCTCAACACATCTGGTAAAAAAATTACCCGGATAATTAATAAGAAAGTTAAAAATAGATTTACTTGATAGAAAGGAAATCGCCGTGGCAAACTATATTCCCGAACCATTTCGCATCAAGGTTGTCGAACCTATCCATCAGACAACTCGCGCGGAACGAGCTGCCATTTTGAAGGCAGCCGGTTATAATCTATTTAATATCGCTTCCGAAAAAGTATATGTTGATCTATTGACTGATAGTGGAACGGGTGCCATGAGTGACTATCAGTGGGCTGGTCTTCAACAGGGGGATGAGTCTTACGCCTGCTGCCGCAACTGGTATCACCTTGAGGAAACGGTACGGAATATGACCGGATTGAAACATATTATTCCACTACATCAGGGACGGGCAGCCGAAAATCTCTTGTTTTCAACAATATTAAAAGAGAAGATGTACGTTCCCAATAATAACCACTTTGATACAACCCGTGCCAATGTATTAGCTAACGGTGGGATCCCGCTGGATCTAGTCATTGATGAGGGTCGAGATCCGGAGATAGACTATCCTTTTAAAGGAAACATAGATATCCAGAAATTAGAAGATGCTATCCGTCAGTATGGTAAAAACCGGATTCCGTTGGTAATGATTACCATAACCAATAACTCGGGCGGAGGTCAACCAGTTTCGATGCAAAATATCAGAGCCGCAAAAGAGGTTTGTAAGCGGTATGGTTTGCCGCTGTTTTTCGATGCTTGCCGCTTCGCCGAAAATGCTTATTTCATTAAAATCCGGGAAAAAGAATATAGTTATAAGACCATTCCGGAAATCGTCAGGGAAATGTTCAGTCAAGTTGATGGTTGCACGGTGAGCGCCAAAAAGGATGGTCTGGTTAACATTGGCGGTTTCATTGCCGTAAATGATGATTCTTTGGTAACGCAATTGAAAGAAAAGTTGATCCTGATTGAGGGTTTTCCAACCTATGGTGGCTTAGCCGGGCGGGATCTCGAAGCCATTGCGCGGGGTTTGATCGAGGTACAGAACGAGGAATATTTGGCCTATCGGGTAGGACAGGTAAAGTATCTTGGTGATCTGTTGAATGAGGCTGGAATACCCCTCTTAAAACCCTTCGGCGGGCACGCAGTATACATCAATGCCAGAAAATTCCTGGAGCACATTCCGCCAGCTGAATTTCCAGGACAATCCTTGGTCGTCAACCTCTATCTCCAATCAGGAATAAGGACTTCCGAAATAGGCAGCTTTATGTTTTCCCAGAAAGACCCGCTCACCGGTAAAATGACTTACCCCGAATTGGAATTAGTCCGTCTGGCTCTGCCGCGCCGGGTTTATACCAGAGCCCACCTCGATTACGTCGCCCAGGCTTTGATAGATCTGTACGCCAACCGCAAGTCACTGCGCGGCATGCGAATTATTAAATACGGCGAGTCGCGTTTACATCATTTTGTTGCTCACCTCGAGTTTGTCAACTCCTAAAACGAACCGCAAGCGCCCTCGCCATATAATTAAACTCTAAGAATATACCATAAATCACTCCGGCAAGATTATTTATGACAATAAACTTGCATTTAGACTGTTATATTTAATATTTTTAGGGGGATCTTTGGAAAGGGTATGAACAGTCACAGGGGGACCAGGCATGATTTCATCCCGTCTCTATTTTGCCTATGCTGATAACATGGATGAAGAAACCGTAAGGCGCATCTGCCCCGGCGTTTCTTTTGAAGGAATTGCGGAGCTGAAAGGGTACCGCCTCACTTTCAACTCGTGGGGCAAAATCACCCTGATTAAGGATGATTCAGACTCAGCTTGGGGAGTGGTGTGGTGTCTTTCTGCACGGGACATTCATTTCCTAGACAATAAAGAGCGTGAGAATCTCGGTTCTTTTGAAAAAATTATGGTAAACGTCAATCTTTCAGATGGTCGGGATACCAGCGCCTTTCTTTACATTACCATGGTAGGTAAAAATCCAATATTCAATCTCAACCTACTCGAACAGGTAATCGAGCTGGCTCATTATTGGGCTTTGCCAGCCAACTATATCAAATATTTGAAGAATATTCAGAAAAATAAGTCCTGAGTATCAGTCTAAATTACTTTGTTGCTTTGGCAATATTACCAACTATACCGCTTTTCTAAAAAGACAGCTCTTGGCAAGAACTGTCAGCTAAGAGTTATCCTAGCATTCAATAAAGCCGGCAAAATTAGGGATTATTATTTGCTAATGCAGAGCAAAACGACGGCTTGCGCCAATTAGCCGACCAGCTGTTGGTAAAGTTTGTCAATTTCTTGATTTAATTCTTCGATCGAGCCATTATTCTCGATCACAAAAGATGCAAGATCACGTTTATCCTCTTCCGGCATCTGCAGATCCATGCGCCGCAGAATCTCCTCACGGGTTAAATTGCCCCGTCGCAGAGCCCGGGCGATTCGCATCTTCAAAGAAGCAAAAATCAGTAGGGTATGATCCAGATGACTATCGAATCCAGATTCGAATATTAATGGTGCATCAACTACTAACAAGCCGACCTTTTTCTCGAGCTCCTCGCGCCTTTTCTCAAAAGCCTCGATTACATAAGGGTGAACGATGTTATTCAAGATGGACTGGTTTTCCTCATTGCTGAAAGCCTGGCTAGCCAGTTTTCGAGTATCTACCCGGCCATCTTTGACTACATCTGCACCAAACTCCTCGGTAATTCGATCCTGAACATCCTGAGTTGTCTGAAGAATCTCCTTCGCAACTGAATCAGCATCGAAAATTACTGCCCCATTTTCTTTAAAACGCTGACAGGCGGTACTCTTTCCCGCTCCCAATCCGCCTGTGACGCCCAACGTAACCACAGTTATTTAACCTCCAATTTTCGCTTAACTTCCTGCAATACCTCCTCTGGTTGACCAGCGGCATCTATAGTTATCAAAATACCCATCTCCCGATAAAATTTAATTAGCGGCGCGGTTGTCCTTTTATATACCCGCAACCGGTTTTTAATTGTATCTGGTCGGTCATCTTCTCTCTGAAATAGTTCACCCCCGCAGTTGTCGCAAATCCCCGCCACTTTAGGGGGTTTAGTAATTAGATTATAGACTACCTGACAATTGCGACAGGTCCGCCGCGACGACAGGCGCTTTATAATTAGATCCTCCCCAGCCTTAAGCAAAATAACCCAGTCCATCTGACCGTCATGCATCTCGTATAATTTTTGCAGCCCCTCGGCCTGGGCAAGGGTTCGGGGAAATCCATCAAGGATATAACCCTGAGGGGCATTTGCTCCAAACAGACGGTCCTGGATTAGATCCAGGATAACCTCATCAGGCACCAGCTCCCCGCGCGTCATAAACGATTGGGCCAATTTCCCCAGGTCTGTCTTTTGGTCAACTGCTTCTCGGAGGATATCTCCGGTCGAGATTTGTGGAATTCCATATTCTTGCGCCATTTGCTGCGCTTGAGTCCCTTTACCTACTCCAGGTGGTCCAAGTAAAATCAATTTCATTATAGACCCCTTTTCATTATCATTCAAAAATTATAGTAAAATTCCTGCAATGGAAGCAGTCAGCCATGAGGCTATGGCACCACCGAACATTGCTTTCAAGGCGATTCGGGACAAATCCGATCGTCGTTTGGGAACTAGGGCACTGATTCCGCCAATCTGAATCCCAATCGAAGAGAAATTAGCAAAACCGCAAAGTGCATAAGTCGCAACTGTAATGGCCTTGGCATTCAAAACACCCTTATGAATTAGCTCGGTTAATGCAGTATAGGCAACAAACTCGTTAAGCGCTACTTTAATTCCCAAGAGATTGCCAACATCAGCTGCATATTGCCAGGGCACTCCCATCAACCATGCCAGCGGTCTTAAAATCGTACCAAACAAGGTCTTCAAGCTTCCCGGGCATAATCCACTATACTCCCCTTTTGTCGGCGACAAGGAACTCGCGTTTAAATAGAAATAGTAATTTCCTTTGAGAATTTTGCCGTCTATCAGGCGATCGGCAAGCGACAGGATAAGATCAACTAGGCCAATGAGAGCAATAAAGGCAATCAGCATTGCGCCGACGTTTACGGCAAGCTTCAAGCCATCACTCACACCAGTACTGGCAGCATCAAGTAAATTGGATGCCCTGACAGCATCTCTTGGTACTGTGGCATCTCCTGCGGTTTTTGATACACTGGTTTCGGGAAAGATTATCTTCGCTACCAGCATAGCCGCTGGGGCTGACATAACGCTGGCAGCAATTAGATGAGTGGCACTAATTCCCATAGCAATGTAGCCCGCCAGCACACCGCCGGCAATGGTCGCAAAGCCACCCACCATAATCGTTAACAGTTCGGACATAGTCATTTCAGCTAAAAAGGGTCGAATAAGAAGTGGAGCTTCGGTTTGCCCAACGAAGATATTAGCGGCACAGGAGAGGGTTTCACTACCGCTGGTGCCCATTGTCCACTGCATGAAACGGGCAATCCATTTAATAATTGCCTGCATTACTCCCAGGTAATAGAGAACAGACATAAACGATCCGAAGAAAATGATTACCGGTAATACTTTGAAACCAAACTGATAGCCAAATCCCGGCCAAAAAGCGGAGTCTGGAGAAAAGTACTCCGGATTCACCAGCTTGCCAAACATAAATTGTGATCCCAGATCAGCCAAGGCTAGAAAGCGTTCAACCTTTTGGCTAATGAAAGCAAATATTACCTGCCCGCTATAATTATTATTAACCAACCACACAAAGCCAGCAATTAATAGACCGGTGGCAAGTTGCTTTTGAAATTTTGGTACCTTAAGTATCGCTTTGATAATAATAGTCAGTAAAATCACCCACCAGCACCAGCCCAGCAAATTGATCCTGCTTAATAAGAAAAAGCCTATCCCACCCAGAATGACCAATAAAATAGTGAATATCAAGGATAATTTCGGACTACCAGGAATTGAACCAGCATTGATCTCATTCTTGAACAGGTAGATGATAACCATGCCAAGAAATAGGGACATCGCCATATATGACATAATGGGTGTACCAAGAATGACGGCCGCAAACAGCAATTGTAACGTTAAACCCCAAACAACTGTCCGCAGACGTATCTTCTTGCGGTTATTAGACATTAAATAGGCGGCACCGAGCAGCACGATAATACCCAGTAATCCGATAAAGCGCATATACAATTCCCCTTGTTAGTTAGACGTTATCATCTTTATTCCGGCATCTCATAACATTTCCGGCAGCGGGCCTCATAAGTATCGGTTGCGCCCAGCAGCACCCGCTCAGCCGATTTCGATAAACGTTGTGTATAGTTCGCCGGATTGCCGCATTTCACACAGATTGCCAAGGTTTTGGTAATATATTCGGCCTCACAAAGCAGCTGTGGAATTGGTTCGAAAGGGACTCCGCGATAATCTTTATCGAGACCAGCAACAATCACCCGACGCCCGGAGTTAGCCAGTTGTCGGCAGACATCCACCAGGGTATTATCAAAAAATTGGGCTTCATCAACACCCAGAACCTGAGCCTGAGAAACATACTGCAAAATATCACTGGCTTTCTCAACCGCAATCGAGGGAATCCGTTGCTGGTTATGCGACACAATATGATCATCACTATACCGTACATCAATTTTGGGCTTAAAAATCGCTACCTTCTGACGGGCAATCTGAGCTCGCCGCAGACGGCGGATCAGCTCCTCGGTCTTGCCGGAAAACATGCTGCCACAGATCACCTCAATCCAGCCGCAAGGCTTACCAGTGATGGCAACGACTTCTTCAATCCCCTGGGGAATACTACGGACAGCTCCATCAGGCATAAATTACCTCTAGCATTTGATTAATTTTTGATGCAGACCAAAATAATTTCATCGGCAATTAAACTGATAATTGGGCTAACAGAGATCTAATTTTCGTTTTCATTAAATCTACTGCCACAAGGTTATGGCCGCCCTCTGGAATAATGATATCGGCATACTGTTTGGTTGGCGCAATAAACTGTTCGTGCATCGGACGGACGGTTTCCATATATTGCTTGATCACCGATTCGACCGATCGCCCCCGCTGTTTGATATCACGCTTCAATCTTCTGATAAACCGAATATCCGGATCAGTTTCAATATAGATCCTTATATCCATCAAATCGCGCAGCTCATTATCGTAGAGCACCATAATACCTTCCAGAACAATAATCTTGTGACCGGACACCACGCGCGATTCGGCACTCCTGGTATGGGTAGCATAATCGTAGATAGGAACATTAATTGGCTTACCATTGACCAGATCCCGCATATGCTGTTTTAAGATGATAAAGTCGTAGGCGTCGGGGTGATCGAAGTTGTGATGATGACGAACATCAAGCGGAATATTGGCTAAATCGTAATAATAAGAATCCTGCTCGATGATGACTACTTGGCTGGGGTCAAGATCACCAACTATATTTTTAGCCATCGAGGTTTTTCCCGAACCGGTTCCCCCGGCAACGCCAATCAGAAGAGATTTTTTCATCGAGGTGCGGACTCCTTCAACTTAGAATCATCAAAAGGTACCGGCAAAAGGTCCTTAGTCATGTAAACCTCCGAATGACCATTTACGGCAATTAAGTAGATTGGGATATTACCACACAAATCCCAGATAACCTGGCGACAGGCACCACAGGGTGAGGCTCCATTGGATGAATAGACTGCCATTGCCTTGAATCGTTTATGTCCATTGACAATTGCAGCTGCGATTGCATTACGTTCGGCACAGACAGTTAGGCCCAGGGAGCTGGATTCAACATTGCATCCTAAAAATACCTGACCATCTTCAGTCAATACCGCCGCACCAACCGGGTAATTGGAAAAGGGTGAATGTGAAAAAGTGGCCGCCTTGCGAGCCTGTTCCATCAGTAGTTCTGGTTTAACTGCTTCCACAACCGTCTCCTTTCGTAAGGTTCCAATGCCAATAATAACACTATCCCGGCTAAAAACCCACCAATATGGGCAAACCACGCTACCCCACCTTGCTGCCGAATCGTAAGTGCACCCAAGCCATTACTTAACTGGATTAGAAACCAAAAACCCAATACATAAAGCGCGGGAACCCACACGCGCCGAATAATGAAGAAAAACCACAGAAAGACCTGGATTTTAGCCCGCGGGTAACGCAGCGAGTAAGCACCCAGGATCCCCGAAATTGCACCACTGGCACCAATTATAGGTAGATTAGCTTGGAAATTCAAAACTATCTGGCAAATAGTTGCTAGGATTCCGCAAAGAAGATAAAACATCAGAAATTTAACATGTCCAAGTATCCCCTCAATATTATCGCCAAAGATCCAGAGATACAACATATTTCCGGCAAGATGCAAAAAATTAACATGCACAAATAGAGAGGTAAAAAACGGTACAAAAAGACCTGTCATACCTCTCTGAAAAAGAGCATTAGCGACGACTCCGGTAGAGTAAAACCATTCGTTGATAAGTTGCCGGGGAATTGTAAGTTGATAGCAATATACCAGCACATTAAGAACAATAATTCCAATCGTAACATAAGGTGTGCGCAATCTAAAAGTAGTATCTCTTAAAGGAATAAACATTAGTTGCTATTAATATATTTGGAAAGTACTTGACTTCGTGGTTATGTTGTTCGCCTGATCGGTGACTGAAATGGTCAGAGTGTATTGACCTTCTCTCAAAGGAGCAGGCAATTTGTAGCGCACATAATTCTTCGGAGCATTATATTCCGCAAAAACGGTATTGTTATTTAAAGTAATCTTTATGGAGGTGTCATCCTTTAGCCCCGATAATTCATCTTTGACCGTAGCCTTCAAGTATTTGACATCACCCGTCCTGAAATTTCCCCCGTTGCCGGGGAAAATATCTGCAATTTCCGGCGGGACTTCATCCTTTAAAAGGGCAAAGGTTCCAGTACCTTCGATCAACACTCGCAACACAAATCCCTCGACTAAATCCTGATCATTGAGGTATTCCCACTTATCATCATCATATTCATAGATCCCGATCTTCTCCAAATCTGAAGCAGGATTAGATAGTTTAAACAGCAGAACCGCATCCGACTTTAGCGGTTGCTCCAAGGGAAAGAGGGTATAACAGCCGGAAATATTATTCTCTGACCCCGGTAATTGAGGATTATCCCGGGCAATCCAAGCCACGAGGGTGTCATAGGCCGCAACCTCACTAAAAGTAACCGTAACGACAGAATCTCTCGACGTAATTTCGTGTCTGGCATGCGGCAGAATCAGACGGAAATAAATCGGACTACGGCAAACAATTGCAGGATTGCGATTAAATCTCCACTCAACCGCAATAGCTCTCTCCACCAGACTGAATGGAATTGGTTCGCTGACATGGGTCTGAGGGCTCAACACGAATGTCCCCAGTTCGATAAATTGATCTGCAGTCTGAATAAAACAACGAGGTGCCAGTAAGGGAACAATCGGCAGGGTAATCTTGCAAAGGAAAGTCCGGGGATTATGAATAAAGGAAACTTCAGGCTGTCTCATAGTCGTTGGAAAATAAAGCTGCGGATTGAAATAAAATGACCGCGCCTGATGCAACCAGGCTGATTGCATCCTGAGCCGCAGGATATTGCCCTCAGCATAGCTACCGCGGGAGACCTTCAATGTGATGCTGGAATCATCCTGGGTAATGTTGTGAATCATAGCCTTTCGTAATACGGTGCCATCCTTTAAAATCCATTCTGTCAGAATCGAAACCTGATTCAAGGAATCGCCTTCAAATCTGATCAGGTAACCATCCTCCTCTATTACAAATGAATGCAGCACTGGCTGGAATAGCGGGGCAACGTCAAGAACGAAGTTCAGGACCGAGGTGTTCATATTCCGGTCATAAACTTCGATTTCCACTTTGTAGATTCCGTCACTTAAATTTAAGATTCCATTTCCCGGGCATAAATTATGAATGCCTGTAGCTTTTGTCCCGGCCAATAGCCAGAGCCGATTAAAAGAACCCAGCCCACTCTCCCGCAGCTGATAATCGCGATCGACCTCCACAAAGTGAGTTTCATCAAAGATAAGTGTGTCGTATTGCACCTGAAAAACAAGGCTGTCATTCACCTGCATCCTGATTCCATAGGGAGAGTACCGGTTGGGAATACCCCGAACAGTGTCATGGGTTTTAATCTCTATTCCAACAGCGCCACAAATATGGACAGTATCGGGAAGAATGAAACGTTTCCTGCCCTTATACTTTGCATCAAATACCTGAATGGTAGGCAGTCCGTTTACCCGTGACTGATGGTCAATTGGCACAATTGCTAAGCTGCTTATCGTTGGAATAGTAAAATCGTAAACCTTCAGGTTTGTATTCAGCGGATTAATCGGGCGATTCGAGGGATCACGCACCTCGAAATGCAAGTGAGGCACCGATGTGCCGGATTCCCCGGTATATGCCAGGGTGTCGCCTCTGAAGACCCGTAACTCATTCTCCCGCAAATAAATGTCTACGGCATAGCGTTTTTGCAACAGCTGCTCGGTGTTGACATAACCCTGGGTGCGCTTACTAAATTCATCCAAATGGCCATAGACAGCAATATGGCCATCATCAAGCTTGAGGTACACGGCTCGCCCATAACCAAAGGGCGAAGTGCGAACCCGCCAGATGTATCCGTTCCCGATGGCAAAAACCGGGAACCCAACGCGGGAATCGGTTTTAATGTCAATCCCGGAGTGAAAATGACCCGAGCGATATTCGCCAAAAGTCGAACTTAGATACTTACTGGAATTGGTCGGCCAGAGATAATTCTGACCGGACAAAAGAATTATCCCGAGTAGCAGGTTGGTCGTTATTACCAGAAATGACTTCATCGTACAGGCAACATTAATCAGGCGAAAATATAAGCTATAATAGCAGAATCAACCAATTGCTTCATCAATCTTTATGATCTTCCAACATTTGCTCATCATATATGACCGTCCGGTTGCGGCCGGTACGTTTGGCGCGATAAAGGGCCTTATCGGCAGCAGCTATCAGGTCCGACCCGGATTTCATCTTTGCCGGATCGAATTCGGCGACTCCCAGGGAGACACCTACTTTAACCCGAATATCATCTTTTTGCACCTCGGTATCGGCAATCAGAC